>NZ_JAUBPB010000087.1:0-24072 GCF_036700545.1 Microcoleus sp. SVA1B4 | reverse complement strand
TCCTTTTTGGACGGGCGGGACGCCCATCCCACAATAACAATTAAAATTGTAAGTTATTTAATTCGCGATCCTAACTTCCTGATTTTTGCTTAATAAAAAACTGCTCTCATGGCTGAATCTTCCAATTGGACGCACCTCCACGCTCAAGTTCACAGGACGCTGCTGTACCGACAAATATTGCCATCAAATCAGCGCTTGCTAGTAGCAGTATCCGGCGGACAAGATTCTCTGTGTTTAATTAAATTACTGCTAGATTTGCAGCCAAAATGGGGCTGGAATCTAGCGATTGTTCACTGCGATCACCGTTGGCGTTCTGACTCGCAAGCCTCGGCCAATCATGTAGAACAATTAGCTAAAAACTGGGGAATATCCTACTATTTGGAAACAGCCTCGGACATCCCCAAAACAGAAGCAGCGGCCCGACAGTGGCGATATCAAGCTTTAACCGAAATTGCGATCGCCCACAACTACCCCTACATTGTTACAGGCCACACAGCCAGCGATCGCGCCGAAACACTCCTCTACAACCTGATTCGCGGCAGTGGTGCCGATGGACTTTCTGCCCTCACTTGGACACGGCCCATCGCCGATTTTGGATTGCCGATTTTAGATTTTAGATTGGGGAATTCCGGCGAAAATCCCAACTCCCAAATATCGGCCGATTTTAGATTGGAAAATCAGGATGAAAATTCCCAATCGAAAATCCCAAATCTAAAATCTAAAATCTATTTAGTTCGTCCCTTGCTTGAAATAACTCGATCGCAAACAGGTCAATTTTGTCAAGAGCAAAAACTACCCATTTGGGAAGATTCCACAAATCAAGACTTGCAATATACGCGCAACCGGATTCGATCGGAATTATTGCCTTATTTGGAAACTCATTTCAACCCAAAAGCCCAACAAGCGCTAGCTCAAACAGCCGAACTTCTCCGCGCCGACGTAGAATATCTCGAAGTTGCAGCCAGCGACTTGCTACAGCGAGCAATGTCTCCAATTGCAGACAATATGCAGGTGAATTTTCAACTTCCCGTCAAGTTAAATCGCCCGATTTTGCGGGAAGCACCCCTGGCCTTGCAGCGACGGGCAATGCGGCAACTACTGCAACAAATATTGCCCTCGGCGCCCAGTTTTGAAAGCGTAGAAAAACTAACCAGCTTAATCGTAGCGCCCAACCGATCGCAAACCGATCCATTTCCTGGAGGAGCGATCGGTCGAGTCGAACACCCTTCGATAATTTTACATATTAAATTTTAAGCTGAGAGCAAACTCGAAAGGACTTGCCGCAACTCAGAAACTACCCGATTTTGCTCGTCTCCCGTCTCCTGCACCCGATCGAGTTCCCCCGCCACCGCTTCGAGCTTTTGGCGTAGCGCATTCAAATTGTCCTGCACCGGCTGCAACATTTCTTGATAAACATTCACCCTGCCCCAGAGTTGCGCCACTGCACCTTTCTGGTTGAACAAATTCTGCTCTAACTGCTTGAGTTCGTAGCGTTTCGCCTCACTTTCCCCATTTTGGCGGTTGACATTTGCCTCAATTTGGGATATTGCTTCCTGCACTTGCTGAATTTCGTTTTCCAGTCTTTGCAATTCTTGGCTTTGCTGCTGTCGCTGAGTATTGAGCTGTGCGACAATTGGCCCCAAATCAATATCTCCTCGCTCTTGTTTGGAAGCATTAGCAGTACCCAGCCGCCGCCACAGCACCGCCTGATGCTGCTTTAAAACATCTTCTCGTTCCTGCAACCGGAGGCGCTGTCCCACCAGAGTTTCGTTTAACATCTGATAACTTTCGAGCTCATCTGCCATTTCATTTTCCAAAGCCATGCGATCGTACTCGGAAGCAGCTTGAATTTTCTCTTGCAGCTCCTCGATTGTCTCCCGCTGCAGAGTCAACTCCTCCTCTTGATCGTTAACAAACCGGAACACCTTTTCCAAATCCTGTTGCAGGTGTTGCACCAGCCCTTGTAACTCATCAACAGGCATCTTCTCCAAAGCTGACACATCTACTTTCTGCTCCGTACCCGCAGCACCCGAAGCAGATGCGAGCCTGGAAACTTGCTGGTAAAGCTCCTCAACAGCCCGCACCTGCAAAGACACCGACTGAGCCTGAGCCTGCTTAGCGCTGAGGGTACTTTGCTGTCCTTTAAGCTCCGCCCGAGCCCCAGCCAAAGTATCTTGAGATTGGTACCACTCTTGCCAGCGGTTTTGGAGGCTCTGCAAAAGTCGATCGACCTCTTCTTGTTGCTGTTGAGCTATGCTCTGTTTTTGCTCCAACTGCTGCCAGTGCTGATCCAGAATTGCCTGCTGAGCGCCCACCGCACCAAGAGACTGATTCATTTGTTCCCGCACCCCTTGGGCCGAAGCAATTGCCCCTCCCAGCTTCTGCATCAACTCCTGAATCCTCTGAGTCTGCTGCTCATCAACTACTGGCCCCTGCCGAACCTCAGACTGCTGCTGGGCCACCCGTTGCTGCTCGCCCCGCAACTGTTCCCAAGCCGTCTCAATTTCCACGCGACTGCGATCGACTTCTTCTCGCAGTCGGTTAGCTTCATCTCGAGTATTCTCAATTTCTGAGCGCTGAGCCTCCAGTCGCTCCAACTCCTCTTCCATTTGAGCCAACTGCTCTTCGCGGGCTTGCATTTCCATTTCCCGGCGATTGAGTTCCTGACTCGAAAACGTCAGAGAAGCCTTCCACTGTTCAATTTCCTCTTCCTTATCCTTAAACTTGTCCTGCAATCGCGAGAAATTTTGCAGAATGCTCACCAACTGGCGGGCCGCCTCCTGAATCCGCTGCACTTGCTTGCTAGCGCTCAACTCAACCAGCACCAGCGTGCCGTCGTTAAACTTATTAGCTTCCTCAACTGGGATCGCGTCATCACCTGGTACGGCGCTCCAGTTATGTTCGCCCCGCTGACAAGCTAGCAGTTTCAGTTCAGCCTTACCGCCACCGAGACCAAAGCCGCTTCTCTGTTTTTGTACTTCCGCTAGATACAGCACACTAATAGTCCTCTGCTTCGTAAAACCTATCCCAACTTACTTTAAGTTACTTAAAGGCCTAAAAGATAAGTGGTGTTTACTTCCTACGCTGTTGGGTAGACGGCTAATTCCAACATAAGTAGGCTATCCCCCTTAAGCCAAAGGTTCTTGACTAAAGATAACACTGCCTGTGATTTTTAGTCAACTTACCTAAAGTAAACAAGTGTAGGCAAGTAAGGATCACTTTTTGCCAATTAAGTCTTACTTCTTGGTATTGTTTGCCCAATCGGGGGATAGCATTTTTTCTAACTTTTCTTCAGCACTAACGCATAGCACGTTCTCACGGGAGAACTTCCAGAAAGTACGGGCGTCACCAGTTGTCTGGAGGAATGAGACAGCAGTACCAATGCCACTTGATTAAAGACTAGCTCTCACTGCGAAGACTGCCATAGGCTAAAGCTGAAAAAGGTCAGTCCGTCAAAAACTTTCTATTGATTGTACCAGGCTTTAGTTGCGGCTCGATCGTCAGAAAAGCCATCGCTACCCCCAAGCGGACGCCATCCTTCGGCGGACTAGGGATTTGAACCGTGCTGCCTTAGAATAGGGTAATGACGCGAGCCGATGACGCTCGCGGGGGGCGAGCAAAAAGGTCGATCGGCACTGAGGGTGAGAAACTGTAACCAAAATCCTACTCACATCTACTCATTCCTTCTGAAATGAGTAGGGATTGAAGCAGTATATAGCGTGATTCAAAGCGATAGAGAGGTAAAAATGCTGTTAGGCTTCAAAACCGAATTGAAACTGAATAATCAACTTACTCGCACATTGTTAGCCCAGCATTGTGGAGTAGCGCGTCATGCGTTGAATTGGGGATTGTGGTTGACCCCAAATATACTTCACCACAATAAAACCAACGAGAGTGAAAAGCTCAAACTTCCCACAGCTACTGACTTGCACAAACTCTTAGTAGCTATAGTGAAATCAAAAAATCCTTGGTACTATAGCAATCCTCGCATCATTTGTAAAAATATGTAGGGGTAGTGCTACCCCTACTCCCCCTGCCTACCCCAGCCTGCATCGGGGCAACCACGGGGGGTTTGCCCCTACAAGAATTACACGAATCATTTAGGATTGCTATATGAATGCAGCAAGTCTACACCGCAGCAAGCATGAATGGCATTGCGCGAAGCAGGGAAACGGTGTTTTAACAAGACTCGGGGAGTGCCGATATTTAAGAATCAAGGGCGGCGTGACTCTTTCACGTTAAAAAGCGCAGTTAAAATCTTGGGTGACAATAAAATTCAATTTCCTGTTATTGGCATTTTGAAAACTTATGAAAGATTGCCACAAGTATTAACCAAGTCTTGCACGATATCCCGTCAACCCGACAGGTGGTTTATCAGTTGGCGGTTTGACGCCCAACAGCAGGAATCAGGCAATACAAGCATTTTCAGAGTTGACCTCGGCATTAAAGCATTAGCTACTCTCTCAACAGGTGAAGTAATTGCTGGGGCAAAATCCTACCCAAAATATGCAGCCAAAAGGTCAAGAAGGCAAGGGCTAAACCGCCCTAAAATGATCGG
The DNA here is from genome assembly GCF_036700545.1 of Microcoleus sp. SVA1B4. Taxonomy (NCBI): domain Bacteria; kingdom Bacillati; phylum Cyanobacteriota; class Cyanophyceae; order Oscillatoriales; family Microcoleaceae; genus Microcoleus; species Microcoleus sp. SVA1B4. The sequence goes on along the minus strand of NZ_JAUBPB010000087.1, from coordinate 19,514 downwards.
TTCAAGCAACGGTCAAAAAGCGCAACTCAAGATAGCGAGACTGCATAAAAAAATAGCTAACACACGTAAAAATACGTTACATAACTTGACGACATTACTTGCCCAAAATCACGGTTTAATGGTCATAGAGGATTTGAATGTAAGCGGAATGATGGCTAATCATAAGTTGGCTGCGTCTGTTGCCGCTCTGGGATTCTTTGAGTTTCGCCGCCCGTTAACCTACAAATGCGAGTTGTAAGGTTCAAAGTTGGTAATTGCTGACCGTTGGTTCCCGTCCAGTAAAACCTGTTCTAACTGTGGAACAAAAAAAGAAACACTTTCCTTGAGCGAGAGAGTGTTTGAATGCTCCTATTGCGGATTGGTGATTGACCGTGACTTAAACGCGGCAATTAATTTGTCAAAAACCGTCAGTTAGGCGGGGCTCGTGCCTGTGGACTGGTGAGTTTCGACACCGCCAGGATGAAACAGGAAGTAAGCTTTACAATACTACTGAGTAGACTTGTCTAGTCATGAGTAGATGTGAGTAGGTCTTATGTAACGGAATACAAGGTGAAACTCTACACTTAGAGAATGCCGCGAGTTGCGCGGTTTCAGCTTGTGGACTGGTAGCGCGGCCGAGACCCGGCAGCAAGTATCGCCCTTTCGTCAATTCCCAATTGTGAGATCGGCATCAGCGCGTAAATTATTGACGGAAACTAAAGTCAATGTTTTCGCCAGCACACAGTCTTTCCGATCTCAGACGCCAACGGTTTTAAGGAGGACATTTTAGCTGCATGCAGGGAAATTTGAGTGAAATAGACATCCGCAGCATCCTGCAATTGATTGAGTTAGGCCAGCGAACCGGAGAACTGTTCGTAGAGGCCTACACCTCCACCGGCAGCGGCACGGGTACTCAACCTACCTCGCGCTCCCTTGCAGGACAATCCTGGTATGTCTTCTGCTTCAACGGTCAGATTATTTACGCTACCCAGAGTGCGGGCAGTTTGTTTCGCTTGCGCGACTACCTGCGCCGCTACAAAGCAGATACCGCCCTCGACAAAATCCAAGTTCCCTATATGGCATCTACCAATGCCCCAGAATACGGCTACCTATGGGCCCTGCTAGAAAACCACATCCTCACCCCAGCTCAAGGCCGCAACATCATCCAGAGCATGATCCACGAAACCCTATTTGACTTGCTCAGTCTCCACCAGGGTTCCTTCACTTTTGAAATGGGCCCAGCTTTGGCTCCTCAACTGACCAGCTTAGAAATTAGTTCGCTCCTGGCCAAGATTGTCAAACAGGTGCAGCAGTGGAAGCAGTTTCACCCTCACATTCAGTCGCCCAACCAATGCCCGGTGATTTCAGATCCCTCCGAGCTGCGAGTCGCGCTGCCTGTCAACACCTTTAATACTCTCAGACGCTGGGCCGACGGGCACACTTCGATCCGCCAAATGGCGCGCTACCTCAACCGAGACGTGCTCACTGTCGCTAAGGCGATTTACCCCTTTGTGCAGCAGGGATTGGTGCAAGTATTTTACGAACCCTCTGTTGCCCCCACCAACAATAAAAAAGAATGGTCGTCCCCAGAAACCAAAGTTCCCAGAGTTGTCTGTATTGACGACGACAATACTATTCGCAAAACAGTTGAGTCAATTTTAAATGAACACGGTTATGAAGCTACTACGATCGGCAATCCCCTCCAAGCCCTGAGTTTGGTGTTTCCACTCAAACCCGATTTAATTCTGTGTGACATCGCCATGCCGGAACTCGACGGCTACGAAATTTGCGCTATGCTGCGTAGTTCTAGCGCTTTCCGGCAGACGCCGATCGTGATGTTGACGGGCATCGACGGATTTATCGATCGCGTTAAAGCCCGCATGGCCGGAGCTACAGACTTTTACACTAAACCTTTTGGTGAAAGCGAGTTATTGATGCTGGTAGAAAAATATGTGGGCCCAGGCTACCCTCGGGTCAATCTCTCGGAAAGATTATTAGACCGATCGCTAGAAGACCAATTAGAAGAAAAATAAGTTTCGCCCCCATGGCATGATGGGAGCTTTTTTGTACCTGCGGTTAGATCGAGTCTCGGCCACCACAAAGAGAAAGCTGGACGTACTATTGGCGATCGCACCATAAACTAGAATGTATAAATCCGCGCGCTGGCATAAGGGCGTCGGTAAAACTCTGTTCAATTTCTAGACCCAAGTGGGTCTAACACGCTCAAAGTGCAAATATAATATACTTGTTCTCCACTTGCAGCCGCTCCGAAAAACTGATGTACAGAGCTACTTATTGCTAGGTATTTCTGTACAAAGTCAGAGAGTCCAATTCTCAGTCTTAACTGACTCCGTTCATGATTGTCGGGACATCAGCCATGTCAACAACTCCTCGCTAATCCCAGTATCGGTTTAGCATTCATCGCAGAAATTACCCAGAGTTTTACCAATTGAGACGGCGGTGGGATTACAAAGTGAAGCTTTAGGGGTTTCAAATTAATTGTTCGTAGTCGATTTGAGCTAATTTGTAAGCATTGGTCGCGCGAATTTATTGCTGGCAGTCAATTATTGACGGAACAAATTTATTGCCAAGTACCTCCGGCAGTAGCGCCATTCACCCCTTGGCTGTGTCAAGCTTGGCTGTGTCAAGTTTCGACCATCGAAGTTTCGATCGGCTTCTTCTTGGCGGGAAACCTCAACAATTTTGCTAGAAATGCAGGTGTCAGAATTATGATTAGCGGTAGCCCAGACTTTATATTACCAGGACTAGGCGTAGATCCGGCTCCGGAATTCCAAGAACTAGAAACTCCCGAAGGAGAGCTGCACCTGCGGTTCTACGTTCCTTCGGGGAACGAGTTCGCTCTGCCAGCGACAGGGATTAGAGAGGTACTATCCCCGTCCCCAGACCGCATGACACCGATCCCCAACGTTTCCTCTTTGCTTTTAGGTACGCTAAATATGAGAGGACGAGTGATTTGGGTGGCAGACCTCGGCCAATTTCTGGGAGACCAAACACCTCTGAACACAGATAGACCCGAAATCCCGATCGTGGCTGTGGAAGACCAAGACACGATTTTGGGGCTGGCAGTCGATCGAATTGTGGGGATGGACTGGCTCGACGTAGAGCAACTGCACTCTCAGAACAATGCACCAGACGGCATGATTCCATTTCTGAGGGGAGAATGGATGTTAGGTGCACCAGCTCAGAAAGTGCTCCGACTGCTAGATCAAGTGAAAATTCTGCGCTCGGCGCGGTGGGCAGCGTGAAATCGATTTTAGATTTGCGATTTGCGATTTTCGATTGAGGTCTAATCATAAACAGTCACACGACGTGAGGCGCGCATCTAAACATTCAATTCAAGATAAAAATCAAAAATCTCAAATCTAAAATCTAAAATCCAAAGAGGGCGGCAAATGGCAACAAGTACCAACTTTCAGCAGGACTACCAACGGGCAGAAGCGGCCTACATGGATGGCAATTATTCAGAAGCCGCAGCCCTAGTTTATCAATTAGTAGAAGATTTTCCCGAAGACCCCAGCGCTCGCCTGCTGTGCGGACACATTTACTGCTACGGACTGCAACAGTATGAGGTGGCGCGGGAACAGTACACGGTTGTGCTAGGTCTGAGTGATGACCAGAGTTTGGTAGAACACGCTCACAGCGGAATTACCTACACAGACCAATTTTTATCTGGAGAACTAGAAACTGAAAATTTCGAGGCTTTGTCTGCTGAAACTGAATTAGAATTCTATCCAGACTTATCTCTTGATGAAGGGTTAGAAGACCCGGATTTGGGACTTTTTCAAGGAAATTCCCCATCCCTTTCCTATAGAAGTCAATCCCCAGACGACATGGAAAACGAGGACTTGGCCGACTTAGGCATGAGTGGCTTGGGATGGGAACCAGAAGACGACGATGGCCCAGGCTCAGTCCCAGATTTAGCCTCACATTCTAACCCCTTTGGTGGCGACAGCGGCGGAATGGCAGCTTATGCTGAGAACTCCGGCTCGCTAGACGGCATAGACGAGTTTGCCGACTCGGACTTTGGAGACCCTTTTGCCTTAGATGATGGAGGGTTTGATGGTGCTGACTTGTCTAGCAGCAAAGTTTCTGGTTCAAGCGCACCTTACTCAGGAGATTCGTTTTCCGAAGCTCCGACTCAGATGCTCAACGGTCAAAGTTTTGCCTCTTCAGAAAGCGGGAATTCCTTCGACTCGAACCAACTAGACTCCCCCATCGGGCCCTCGGACAATTTTGGCGAACCTTTTGGTGCGCTCGATTTGCCAGACGAATTCGACAATAACTCCGACTACGACTACCAATCCCCGCCCCAGATTGGCCAAAATTACGGTCACAACACACCTGGGGTCGAAGATGAAGACCCCTTTGCCGAGGCGATGCCCTCGTCGGGTTTCGGGTCTTCTAGACCTCAAAACAAACAGTCGAATAACGGGTCGGACTACTCGTCAAACTATTCGCTGGCGGAAGACGAAACGCTGTTGATGGGAGGTGCTGTCCCCAACTCTCAAAGTCAAAGGTCGAGCCGGGGACAATTTAATTCAGTCGATCCAGCCTCCTCCAACAGCAACGGTTACAGCGACTCGGAACCCCCGGCATTTGGCTCTACAGACAACTTCGAGTTAGATGCTTTTGAAGACGACGCTTTTAGCGATTCTTTCTCTTTCGACGAAAACGAACAAGCAACAGCTTTCGGGGCTTCCGACAAGAACAACAGCGCCTGGTCGTCAAAAACTGGGAACGCTCAAGAACACAGCGACTTTTTAGACGAATTTGACGAATTTGACGATTTGGGAAATTTGCCGGACTTTGATATCTCAGAAGATGCCACCAGTTCGATCTTGACTAGAGGTAACACCAATTTCGGCAACTCGACCAGCGGCATGATGGGAACGACAGGCAGCAGCCTGGACTTTGACAACAGTGATGGCTCAGCAATTCGGGATGACGAAATATTTAGCATAAGTGGCCCGGCTGATACGTCTGTGTCGAGTTTTTCTCCCACAGAAACAGAAGCGCTCGATACTTCGGTAACAGTAGAACAGGGGGGACTGGCTTTCTTGGAAAATGCCCCTTTGTTTACAAAACAGTTGTACACGGCAATCGGGGCGGGACTTGTTTCTCTGGTAGCTGTGGCTTTCGTCACCAACATTGCCTCCTATCAAGCTCTGCGGCAAGACAAACCGGAGGCGATTGTTTACCTGCGCCAAACAGGCTGGGTAATGACTGCAGCCGCAGGCTTTACCAGCTTTTTAACTTCTTGGGGCATCGGCCAGTTGATCGCCAAGCAGGTACGCAAGTCGTCGGACAATTTGCAAGCTCAGTTCGATGCGGTATCTCAAGGAACTTTGGACGCTCGCGCTACGGTTTACTCGGAAGATGAATTTGGCAAAATGGCTGCTAAATTCAACCACATGGCGAAGGTCATCCAAACCACGATTAGCGATACTAGGCGCAAGTCTGACGAGCAGGAACAGGCAAAAGAAGACTTGCAGCGCCAAGTGATTCGCTTGCTAGACGACGTGGAAGGAGCGGCCCGGGGTGACTTGACGGTGACTGCGGAAGTGACCGCAGACGTTTTGGGCGCGGTTGCTGACTCGTTTAACTTGACAATTCAAAATCTGCGCGAAATCGTCCATCAGGTGAAGCAGGCGGCTCGGGAGGTCAGCAAAGGCGCTACGGATAGTGCTAAGTTTGCGGGCGATTTGTCTTCCGACGCGCTGCGGCAAGCTGAGGAACTGGCGGCAACGCTGAATTCCGTGCAAGTCCTCACCGACGCGATTCAGCGGGTCGCAGAGAGCGCTAGAGAGGCGGAAGAAGTGGCCCGGGGCGCGGCGGCAACGGCTCTGAAAGGGGGCGAGGCTGTGGAGCGGACGGTGGCCGGGATTTTGGAAATTCGCGAAACAGTAGCAGAAACCACGAGAAAAGTCAAGAGGTTGGCGGAAGCTTCTCAAGAAATTTCTAAGATTGTGGCTTTAATTGCGACGATCGCCTCCCGGACGAATTTGTTGGCCCTCAACGCCAGTATTGAGGCGGCGAGAGCTGGGGAAGCGGGCAGGGGTTTTGCGATCGTGGCAGATGAGGTGCGACAATTGGCAGACCGATCGGCTAAGTCTTTGAAAGAAATCGAACAGATCGTGATGCAAATTCAAAGCGAAACCGGCGCGGTAATGACGGCGATGGAAGAAGGGACGCAGCAGGTTATTGAGGGGACAAGATTGGCAGAACAGGCGAAGCGATCGCTTGAAGATATCATTCAAGTTACTAATCGAATTGACGTGCTAGTGCGATCGATTACTGCCGACACTGTAGAGCAAAACGAAACAGCTCGCGCGGTCGCCAGTGTGATGCAAGCTGTCGAGCTGACCGCTCAGGAAACGTCCCAAGAAGCGCAGCGAGTTTCGGGTGCTTTGCAAAATTTGGTGGGCGTTGCTCGCGACCTTTTGACATCGGTGGAAAGATTCCGAGTAGAAACAGCAGAAAGACAATAATCAATTGTCTCATGCTTTTTTTGCGGGCTGATTTACAAGCACGTTAGTGTGGCAATAATGGCATACAAAAAGCAACCTCGCAGTCTTGAAACCCCTGCGGGGATGCCAATTCAACACCTAAAGGAAGTAGGAGTTGCACAGATGGACGATAACATAGTAGAGGTAATACCGGGCATCTTTGGTGAAGTTCAGCCGACGGGCTGTATTATCTCTACCCTAACCAAATCTAGCAGTGGCTATGCAAACAAAAGACTTCGCATTAACGGTGAATGGAAAACGTTTACTGTCCACCGTTTAGTATTAGAAAATATCTTAGGTCGTCCGATTAGACCGGAATACTTTGCTTGCCACACTTGTGATGTCCGCAACTGCATTAATCCAAACCATTTATGGGAAGGTTCTCGACTGGAAAATTCTCAAGACAGGTTTAAGAAAGGACGGATTAAAGATGTAGGAAGTACATCGGCTCCTCAACCTCAAAAAAAAGTGCGAGGGATAGAAGTAATTCCAGGCATTCGCGCTGAAATACAGCCGAACGGCTGCATGATTTGTACGTTGGCTAAAAGAAGTGATGGTTACTCGGTGAAAACTATTAAGATTAACGGGAAAAATCAAAGTTTCTATCCCCACAGACTTGTACTGGAACACAAACTGGGAAGGCCTGTTAAACCCGGTTATTTTGCGTGTCACAGTTGCGACGATCGCGGTTGTGTCAATCCCGACCATTTGTGGGAAGGAACCCCCGCCGATAACTCCCGCGATGCTATAGAAAAAAACCGCTTTCCTTTCGTTCCCGGCAAGATATGTCCTAACCGCAAACTCAAACCCGAACAGGTGCGCGAGATTCGCTATCTTTTAAGTGAGGGGAGGTCGAAAGCAGAAATAGCCAGGACATTTGCCATATCTCGCAGTCAGATTATTCTCTTGGCAAGGGGCGAGATATACAGAGACCTTCTCTAGAACTACTAACATAGACCCAATACAATAACGCTTAAAATCAGGAATAAAACTATGCTGCCGGAGCAACAACAGAGGATAATGGGCTACTTTATTGAGGAGGCAAAAGACCACCTCAATACGATCGAACAAGGGTTGCTGAATCTGCAAACCACGATCGAAGACCCCGAACTGGTCAACGAAGTATTTAGGGCCGCTCACTCTGTCAAAGGAGGAGCAGCAATGCTGGGGCTGACGAGCATTCAGCAAACAGCTCACCGACTAGAAGATAGTTTTAAAGTATTAAAAGAGTGCAGCGTTAAAGTAGACCAACAGCTAGAGTCCCTTTTTCTGCGAATTTTTGACACATTGCAAGGGCTGTTAGAGCAACTGTCGGGGCCTTTTGGACTGACAGAAGAATTGGGAGAACAGATGGTTCGAGAATTAGAACCAGTATTTGAAGAACTTAATGGGCACTTGGGGGGACTCGTTGGACACGGAGAACACCATGCAGACGAGAGCTACGCGATGCCAGTACCCGAACCAGTTATGGCGGGGGTGGGAGTCGGGGCGTTTGCCTCATCAAGGAGTTTTCCAGATTCGCGGTCAGTTTACGCACCTGATGCCAGAGCCACAGAAGACAGCGCGCTGCAGCTAGTATTTGACTCGGACGTGCCGGCGAGGATGCGGGAACTCCTGCAAGAGTTTAAACAGCCGGAGGGGCCAGAAAGCAGGCGGCAACTTAAGAACATTTGTCGGAACTTGCTCAGGGCGGGGGAAGAATTTGAACTGCCCTGCTGGATAGAATTGATCCAAGCTGTATCCAAGGCGATCGGCAATCCAGAAAATACCTACCGCACCTTAGCCCCAACGGTGATCAAAGACATCAAACAAGCCCAAGAACTGGTAATTTCTGGTCTAGAATCGTCGATCGCCCCAAGCGCAAAACTTCTGTCGCTGCAGCCGGCTGTTCTGGTTCCAGAAACAGATTTTGAAGATTTGCTGGCCTTCGCTCAACCGAGTAAATCCGGGAAAAATGTGGTTTCTGTTGAGGATGAGGCCTGGGATCTGGTGGGATCGGGCGATGCCCCGGATGGATTGAACAAGTTGCTGCCGACTATTTCTGGGCTGAGTATAGACGAGTTGTTCGACCAATTAGACAGCGGCGACAGCAACGATGACAATGGCATTCGATCGTCCCAGTTCGACGCGGATTCCGCCTTCGCAGAATCGGATATAGAGACGGGTGCTTTTAGAGGCTCGACCCGCAGCGGCCCGGAAGTGGGCGCGGCAGAACTCAACACTTTAGCTGACTTGTTTGACGGCGAGTCCCCGGATCTCGACGGCGCTTGGGAAGAAGAAGAAGACCTCGACTATGCACACTCTTCTGGGATATCGGCGGCCCGAATGCTGGGGTTAGACGATGATGACAATTCCGGCGATTTTACTGATTTGTTGTTTGACGAATACGATGCGGAAAGTTCCGAAACGAATAGGACGCCTCCGATTGATGACCTGACGAGTTTGTTTGGGGAGGATTTGCTGTTTGGAGAAGAGGCAGAGGGCTCGACAGTAGCTGCCGATCGGAAAAATGCGGGTTCGAGCCAGCGGTTAACCCGCAACCAGGTTAAAACGGGTAACGGTAGGGGCGGTTTGGAGCGGCGATCCGACACGGTGGCCCCAGCGAGGGGACAAGCGGACGAAGATGCTCTCGGTACGCTGTTGGACGAAGTGGCGGCCCAAACTTCTGCTGGTGGTACGGAGGACAATGCTGATTTCGAGAACTTGTTCGGCGATTTAGGCTTATCTGAGGAAACAGGTGGGCCGGCAATCTCTTCGGAGTATTCCCTGAAGTCTGAGGCTTTAGACGGAGAATCGAAGAAGCCTGCAGCAAGGGGGGGCAATGATTCAGCGGAGGCCGAAGCGGTTGTTCTGCCTGAAATGGATGATTTCGAGTTGTTCTCTGAGCTTGGCGAGGATTCGGATTTGAGCGAGTTGTTGGGGATTACTTCTAATTTCCTTTCTTCAGAAGACGAAGGTGGGGAGAACGGGGGCGATCGAGCTCAAGCTGCAGGCACCGCACAAAATGAGGAAATGGGCAACGTTCTTAACATGACATCAAATTCTGATTTAGATATCTCTGCAGATGAAAACTGGCTAGAAGATGCTTTCGGCCTGGAAGACGAGTCTGTGCAATCGCTCAACCTGGAAGGGGACGATACGGATTTGGATGCGCTGTTTGGGGATATGACCTCGGACGCGATTTCTGAGGATGAACAGACTGTGCGGGATCGGCAAGGAGTGGCTACTTCCCGAGAAGCTGCCGATTTGGCTGAGCTTTTCGGTTCTGTACCTACGGGTACGGAGTATGAGGGAGAAGCTTCGGGGCAAGCCCGTGGGGGTTGGCCCAAGGATGGGGATTCAGAATTGCTGAGTGCGGATTTGGGAGTTGATGAGGGCGACTTGGGGAGTTTGTTCGACAATAATAACAATGGTGCGGCGGTTTCCGACCAAGGCTTGGCAAATTCGGCAGAGGTTGAACTTGGGGCTTTGTCCGACGATCGTCCTGAGTCGGAAATTTCAAATCTCGAATCTGATGAGGGCGCAGCTTTCGATTTCTTGGAGGATATGTTTGGGGAAGGGCTGGTGCAGCAGCCCGATGCTGTAGTGGCGCCAGATGAGGGCGCGGCTCATGATGAGGAAGAATTGTCGGCCGAACTGCCCGATGGTTTGGCAGGCGGGGTGAGTGCTGATTTGTTCGATCGAGCCGAAACAGATGTCGCCGGGGAGTATGAGGGCGAAGATGATTTGTTTGATGCCCTGGAAACTGATTTTTCGAGTGTGGATTTAGAGCCGCTGCCTGCTGAATCTCTCGATGGTATGTTTGATGGCGATGCTGACTTGCTCTCGGCGATGGAAACCGGCGCTACTCTCAACAACGCAGAGTTGGAGGGTTTTGATGATTTGTTGGATTCGATCGATGCTGAGGTTTTGGTGACTTCGGAACTGACGACGGGCTTTTGGGACGCTGAGGACGAGTCAGCCCAGGCCGATGCCTCGGAGTTAGATGAGGGGTCGCTGGCAGACTTTTTTGGCGATGGCGAATCAGGCGATGAGGATGATTCTGAAGGCAATTTTGACGATTTAGAAGCACTGTTAATTGCAGGCGGTGCGGGAGCTGTCATAGCAGCTTCTGCGAGTACAAATCAGAGTCCGGTAAATACAGAAGTTTTCTCGGATCTTGAAGAACTCCTCAGCGAGAGCGCAACTATGCCGGAAATTCACGGGCTACCGGCGACAACTGCTAGTAAAGCTCCGCGCACTGCTGCCGATGAGAGCGACGACGAATTTGGGGATTTAGAAAAACTGCTCGAAGATCCCAAGGACAGCGGCCGCCAAGGGGAAGGCAATATGGGGCCGTCGGCGATCAACAGACCCAGGCGGAATGCCCGCGCGGGCGGGTTCGGCGACCAGACGATGCGGGTGCCGGTCAAACAACTAGATAACCTCAGCAATTTGATGGGGGAACTGGTGGTAAACCGCAACAGTTTGGAGCAAGACCAAGAACGGATGCGGCAGTTTTTGGACAATTTGCTGCACCAGGTGGCGCTGCTGAGCGATGTGAGCCAGCGGACTCAGGATTTCTACGAGCGGAGTCTTTTGGAGATTGCTTTGCTGGCAAACCGGCAGGGACACCGATCGGCCTGGCGCTCTGAGGATTCGGCGCACACCCGCGAAAGTGCCTGGAGACCAGAGGAAATGGACAGGTTTACTCCTTTCCACAGTTTGGCTCAGGAGATTATTGAGCTGATCGTGCGGGTGCGGGAGTCGGCGGCGGACATTGAGTTTTTGGTGGATGAGGCGGATCAGGTGACTCGCCAACTGCGGCAAGTTACGACTCAACTGCAAGAAGGTTTGACTCGCGCCCGGATGAAGCCGTTTGCGGAGACGACGGACAGGCTGTTCCGGGCGGTGCGGGAAATCGCGATTAAGTGCGGGAAGCAGGCTCAGTTGCAGGTTGAGGGTAAGGAGATTTTGATCGACAAGATGATTGTGGATCAGCTATATGACCCGATGACTCATTTGGTGAACAATGCGATTACTCACGGGATCGAAGCGCCGGAAGTGCGTCTGGCGGCTGGGAAGCCTGCAGTCGGCAGGATTACGATTCGCGCTTTCCACCAAGGGAACCAAACGGTAGTTTCGGTTTCTGACGACGGGGCGGGAATTGACCCGCAAAGGGTGAAGGCGAAGGCGATTAAGCAGGGTATGCTGACGGCGGCTCAGGCTCAGAGGATGTCTCGCTCGGAAGTTTACGATTTGCTGTTTATGCCGGGTTTCAGCACTCAGGAACAGGCGACGGAGTACGCCGGCCGGGGGGTCGGTATGAATGTGGTGCAGACTTCCTTGCAGGAAATTCGGGGCACTGTGTCGATCGATTCAACCATCGGCAAGGGGACTGTGTTTACCATCCGTTTACCTCTGGTATTGAGCATTTCTAAGGCTCTGACTTGCATTAGCGATCGAGCTCGCATTGCTTTCCCGATGGATGGGGTCGAAGATATGATCGATGTGCCTCGCGATCAGGTGACGACGGGGGCGGACGGTTTGCCTTGCATTGAGTGGCGGGGTCAAAGCTTGCCGTTCCGGCCGCTGCGGGATTTGCTGGCTTACAGCCGCCATTTGGGTCGGGGCAGTGTTTACGGGTTTAATACTGACGATGACATGATTTCTGTGATCGTGCTGCGCTCTGCTGGCAATTTCTTGGCGGTGCAGGTGGATCAGGTTTCGACGGAACAGGAAATTGTGATCAAGCCGTTGGAGGGGCCGGTGCCGAAGCCGATCGGGATTGCTGGGGCCACGGTGCTCGGAGACGGTCGGATCGTGGCGATTGCGGACGTTCTGGAGCTGATCGATTTGGCTACGGGAAGGCTGCGGAAGGACACTGGCGGTACGCTTTGGGATGAGGGCGAGAAGGCTACTAAGGAGGCGGAAATCGAGAAGACTGAGCCGACTGTGCTGATTGTGGATGACTCGATTACGGTGCGATCGCTATTGTCGATTACTTTTGAGAAGTCTGGCTATCGTGTAGAAGAAGCTCGCGACGGTAAGGAAGCTTGGGAAAAGATGAAATCTGGTCTGCCTTGCGATATCGTTTTCTGCGATATTGAAATGCCGAGAATGGACGGTTTGGAACTACTTTCTCGGATGCAGAAGGATGCTGTTTTGTGTGAATTGCCGATCGCGATGCTAACTTCTCGTGGTGCGGACAGACACCGCCAAATGGCTTACAGTTTGGGCGCGAAAGGTTATTTCACTAAGCCTTATTTGGAGGAGCAATTGCTTGATGCTGCTTCTCGGATGTTGAAAGGTGAGGTTGTTGGTGCTCCGGTTGGTGTGTAATAGGTAAATCTGCGTTTATCTGCGGTTAAAAAAGGAGAATTTGTTAACCGCAGATGAAAATGGATTGACGCGGATTCACGCAGATAATCTCTAATTCATCTGCGTTAATCTGTGTTTATCTGCCTATATCTGCGGTTAAAAAAAGGGAATTTGTTAACCGCAGATGAAAATGGATTGACGCGGATTAACGCAGATTTAGATCGCGCGTTGGGTTTTGGTGGTAGGCTGGAAAAGTGGGGTGTAGCGGAAGGGCGATCGAGGTTATTAATGAACGCTGAAGAACTTTTAAAAAGATACGCAGCAGGACAACGCGAATTTCAGGGAGCCGACTTAAGTGGGCTCGACCTCAAAGGTGCAAACCTGAGTGCAACAAACCTACAGAATGCAAATTTGTCGGGAGCTGAGTTGAGTGAGGCAACTTTGAACAATGCAAACCTCGATGGAGCAAACTTCAGTAGAGCATCCCTGCTAGGAACAAATTTAGTCGGGGTAAAAGGTAATGCCAACTTCAGTTTGGCAGACCTCAGCGGTGCTGACTTGAGTAGGGCAAATTTGTATGGTTCCAACTTGAGTAATACTAAGTTGAACCATGCAAACTTGAGTGATGCCGAATTCTTCGGGGCACAGTTAACGAAAACTTCCTTCAAGGAAGCAAATTTAAGTAGAGTAAATCTGGCAAGCTCAAAATTAACGGGAGCGAACTTGACTGGAGCAGAATTGAGTCAAGTGAACTTAAAGGGTGTTAGTCTCCAAGATGTCAATTTTCAGAGAGCCAAACTCCGAGGTGTCAATCTATCGGGATTTAACTTATCAGGAATGAATCTGGTTGAGGCGGATCTTTGTGCAGCAGACCTCACAGGTGCTAATTTGAAAAAAGCCTGTATGAAAAGGACAAATCTAAAAAAAGCTAGCCTTAAACAAGCAAGTATAATGCTAGCAAATTTGGAGGGAGCCAACTTTCAGAAAGCAGACTTAACTGATGCTAAGACTTATGGTTGGAATATTAAAAATGCAGACTTCACTGGTGCTATAATGCCCGATGGAGAAATCTACGAGCCTGACACTTCCGAACCAGAAATCTCAGAGCCAGAAATAGACTACAAACCGGAAACCTCTCAACAAGAATCCCAAAAAGTGATATCTATGACGCGCAAAATTATTCGTACTGACAAAGCACCGGCACCCGTGGGCCCTTACAATCAAGCGATCGCCGCTACGGGCACTATGCTGTTTGTAGCTGGCCAAATTGCGATCGATATTAGACTAAATGATATTGTCTACACCGACGATGTGGCAAAACAAACCGAACAAGTCATGGCAAATCTCGAAGCCATTCTCACAGAAGCCGGCGCTACTTGGTTGGATGTGGTAAAAACTACGGTTTTCCTCAAAGATATGAATGATTTTGCTGCTGTGAATGCGGTTTATGCGAAATATTTTGATGCGGAAACTGCACCGGCGCGCGCTTGTGTGGAGGTTTCGCGTTTGCCGAAAGATGTGTTAGTAGAGATTGACTGTATTGCTGTGATTTAACGTGAGTTAGAGTGCTGACCTGGCCGGAAGATCGGATCGACGTGCCAGCTATATAGAGTCTGACTCCTCAAGCTCCAATAGTCTTAGGAATGAGAATTAAATAACTTCCACAAGATTGTGGGACGGGCGGGACGCCCATCCCACAATAACAATTAAAATTGTAAGTTATTTAATTCGCGATCCTTACTTCTTCAAATTAGCAGGAGGAGTTTCAGGTACAACCCAGTAGTAGACTGTTCTGCCGTCCACTTTTACTACTTGCTCAGGTTTCCAGTCGCCCATATCGAATTCATGGGATACAATGCGCGTACCTGGTTTTAGACTGAGTAATTTGGGGCGCAGTTTTACGTTGAGTTCTGGCAGTAGGTAAAGCGTGACAACTGTTGCCTCACTGAAGTCTGTTTGGAATAAATCTTCCTGACGAAACTGGACACGATCGGTAACGCCAGCCTTTTTGGCGTTCTCGTTAGCTTCTCGAATGCGTTCTGGGCTGATGTCAATACCAATGCCCCGCGCGCCCACCTTTTGAGCGGCTGCAATCACAATCCTACCGTCGCCACTACCCAAGTCGTAAACTACGTCATTGGATTGCACGTTTGCCAGCCGCAGCATTTCATTCACAACCGGTACAGGGGTTGGAACGTAAACGACATCGGGTTGACGGGTGGGAGCTTCTGTTGTGGGGCTAGGAGTCGCTTGAGCCACATCGGAAACAGAATTAGTTGGGGATGCGGCAGCCGGAGTTGGAACCACTGTCTCAAAGTTACGTTGTTGGGTACAGCCGATCGCAGCAAAACTGAAAATGCTAACGCCAACAAAGAATGATTGCCTAATGGTTTTGAGTTGCACGATTGTAAATCTCCAAAAAAAGTTGCTATGTAGTGTGACGGGCAAAGGGAATACCCAGTAGAACAACGATGACCCCTACGATCGCGCCGATGCCTGTATAGACCAGGCTGGAATAGAGCAAATAGCCACAAATGGCGCAGAACACTATGGGAACGATCGGGTAAAGCGGTACGCTAAACGGGCGGAGTCGATCGGGTTCTCGAATGCGTAAAACAATTAACGACAGGGTGCTGATCAAAAAGAAAAACCAGAAAATGGGGGCAGTGTAGTCCACCATTGTTTCAAATCCTTTGCGGGTGAAGGTTCCCAGCCCAATCAGCGTCAGGGCGATCGCACCTTGCAATAAATAAGCGGTTGTCGGTGAACTCGGATGCGGGTGCCAGCGTGCCAACCAGCGAAACGCAGACCTATCCTGCCCCAGAGCAAAGCTGCTGCGTGCCCCCGTAAAGATGCTGGCGTTGATCGACCCCAGCGTGGCGGTCACAACCAGTAAACTCACAAACGCGGCTCCTGGTTCACCCAGCACTCGCCGCAGTAAATCTGATGCAACGGCTTGAGAGTCGGCCATGCCTGCGATACCCAATCCCCGCAGATATGCCAGATTAATCAGCAGATAAAGTCCTGTAATGATGCCAATGCTCCAGAGGAACGATCGCAGAATATTGCGCTGCGGGTGGTGAATTTCGGCAGAAATGTAAGCGGCTTCATTCCAACCACCATAGGACAGCAACACAAAGACCAGCGCTAAGCCCCAGGAAGAGGTACGGGAGGCATCGGAGGAAAGGGCCGAGACGGGAGGAGGGGAGGATGCCAGACCCACTACGATGACCAGCAGTAAGCCTAAAACGAGTATCACCGCTAGCCCGTTCTGGAGGCCTTTACTCTGGCGCAGTCCAATGATGTTGAGCATTGTGAGCAGGGCGATCGCGACTGCTGCGTAAATTGCAGGGGAGTAGCCACCTAGTGGAAGTAGCTGAGAGGCATAGTCGCCAAACACAAATGCCAGCAGCGCGATCGATCCAGTCTGAATCACGGTCATGCGTGCCCAGGCAAATAAAACCGCGATCGGTTGCCCCAATGCCCGTTTCAAGTAGTAGTAGTTGCCGCCGACATGGGGATATGTCGTGGCCAATTCGGCGTAGCAAAGTGCCCCCAGCAATGACACCACACCGCCCATCAGCCAGACTCCTATGACACCACCAACCGTTCCGGTATTAGCAGCGACCAGAGCAGGGGTTTCAAAAATGCCTGCGCCGATTACTAGCCCGACAATCAGGGCGATCGCATCAATTAGACTAATAGAGGGTTTTGGAGTCCCTGTTTGGGGTTCGTTACGTTCCACCAGTGCAGTGTTCTCTAATCTATCCACAGTTTTAGCTTCTCAACGAGTAGAATTTTTTACGACACCCAGGCTTAAACCAATTTCCGTTTTGCCCAAAAGTCCGGCGCCGACTCAGAAGAATTAGAATTCCTGCGATACCAGAAATTAAATAAAAAGAGTTGCTGGAAACGTGAACTGTTCATCCTTAAAAATCTATTTAGGAGAGGGTTGACAATCAAGGTCTACTCTTAGCTTCCACAGCAAATGTGACTCAAAGGTGACAATCCCCACATTTTTCCAATTAATGACTCAGAACAGGTTCCCATGCTTCGATGGTTTGCAGGATAATCAAACCAGAACGAACCATTGCTTGCAGTTGAGGTAGCATCTACCAAATCCGCGTCACGAAATCAATACATGAGCGCTTCGATCGCCAATCAGACAACCGCACAGATAATCCAGAAACGGCACTCAGCCTTTTGCAAGATGAGCAACTCTACACGATCTTGCACAATAGCAATCATGTTGTTGAATGGTTAGAAGCACTGGATTGCTAGATCAGGGCTTGGTATTGTCGGCAAATTTTTGGCTCAAAAGTGATTAAACGACGATCGATCGTGTCTACAAGAAAAAGTGATTTGAAAAGGTGGATCAGCGGTGTTAGCTCTTGTCTTTGATTCACAAAAATTGATGGAAATTGAAGCGTAGCTCAAAAGTAATTAGTAGGTAAAAAGGCATGAAACGAACAAACATTCTTAAAAGTGGACTAATGTTCAGCATCATGGGTCTAGTTGGCTGCACTTCTCCCCAGACGCAGGTGCGCGAAACACCGGCTTCTGTCCAAATCAGTAGTGAAGCGCAACAGGCACAAACTAATCAAACTGCCCAGCCAGCCAGTTGCAAATTGGTGGAAGACGGGTTTGGTCCTCCGGGGCAGGTGAGTGTACGGGTGGAGGAAGTGGTGACAGGGCTGGATGTTCCCTGGGGGATTGCCTTCTTACCAAACCGCGATCTGCTTGTTTCTGAACGATCGGGACGGGTGCGGCTAGTGCAAAATGGCAAGCTGCGCCCCCAAGCGATCGCCACCATCAATGTCAGCGATCGCGGTGAAGGTGGATTACTGGGCATTGCCGCTCATCCCGATTTTACCAATAACCGATTCTTTTATGTATATTTCACGGCTAACCAAAATGGCACTCCAGTGAATCGTGTGGAACGCTGGCAGTTGTCCCAGGATGGGGTGAGTGCAACCCGCGATCGCACCATTGTTGACAATATTCCCGTTGCTCAATTCCACAACGGCGGACGGATTCGGTTTGGTCCCGATGGGATGCTTTATATTGGCACCGGAGACGCCAGAGATCCAAACCTTTCTCAGAATGTCAAAAGTCTTGCAGGCAAGATTTTGCGCGTCACCCCTGATGGCCAGGTGCCCGCTGATAATCCCTTCCCAGGAAATCCTGTTTATATCCTGGGGATTCGCAATACTCAAGGGTTTGATTGGGTGAATGTATCGACTCTGTGGGTCAGCGATCATGGCCCCAGTGGCGAGTTAGGGCGATCGGGACACGATAAAGTCAGTGTTGCCCAGGCAGGTGATAATTTGGGCTGGCCCACTATCTACCGCTGTGAATCACAGCAAGGATTAGTCACCCCTGCGATCGTGTGGCAGCAGGCATTACCCCCCGGAGGAGCCACCATCTACACAGGCAATGCGATTCCTGAATGGAAAGGCAACCTCATCGTTGCAGGACTGCGGGCAGAGCAATTGCAGCGAATTGTCATTGATCCTCGATCGGGTCAAGTGCAGCAGCATGAAGTGTATTTGCAGGGGCAGCAGGGACGGCTCAGAGAAGCGATTATGGGCCCCGATGGGGAATTGTATGTGACCACCAGTAATTGTGATGGTCGCGGCAGTTGCCCACCAGAGCAGGACAAGATTCTTCGCATTACTCGCTGAGTCAGTGTTTGAACCTGTCACCTTCTGATCACTTTTGGGCTTCAAATTGAAAACAGGTAGAGAATTACGATCGCTCAAGCGATTTCTTTACCTGTTCTTTTATGAGTTGAATGGGTAATTCTAATGCTGGATCTCTGGTACAAAAATGCCATCATCTATTGCATTGATGTCAAAACTTTCATGGATGCCAATGGTGATGGCATTGGTGACTTTGCAGGCTTGACTCAGCGCGTTGATTATCTGTCTGGGTTGGGCGTTACTTGCATCTGGCTCATGCCTTTCTATCCATCTCCCAATAAAGATAATGGGTACGATGTGATGGATTACTACAGCATCGATCCTCGTTTAGGAACATTGGGAGATTTTGTTACATTCACCCGTAGGGCAGAAGAACGAGGAATTCGGGTTATTGTTGATTTGGTTGTCAACCATACATCAGATCAGCACCCCTGGTTTCAAGCAGCTTGTAGAGATAAAACCTCCAAATACTGGAACTACTACTTGTGGTCAAAAGAGAAACCGCAGGATTTGCTAGAAGGTATTATCTTCCCTGGTTTTCAGAAAGCGACGTGGACATATCAACCAGAAGCAGAAGCCTATTATGCCCATCGGTTCTATGACCATCAGGCTGACTTGAATATTACTAATCCTGAAGTCAGGATAGAGATTCAAAAAATCATGGGGTTTTGGTTGACGTTGGGCGTATCTGGGTTTCGGATTGATGCCGCTCCCTATCTCATTGAACTGAGACAGGCTGATAACCTGTGTGAGCGAGTCGATGATCCTTACATCTACATTGATGAACTGCGGAATTTTCTTTCCTGGCGACGGGGAGATGCGATTTTGCTGGCAGAAGCCAATGAACCTCCCGAAGCACTATCCAGGTATTTTGGGGATGGCAACCGGATGCAAATGCTGTTTAACTTTTGGGGAAATCAACATTTAATCTGAAGTTCCCCCAGTAGGGGGAATGTTCAAATCTCACAAACCCTTGCACTACAAGGAACGATCGCCTTTTTACCCC
>NZ_JAUBPB010000086.1:0-25368 GCF_036700545.1 Microcoleus sp. SVA1B4 | reverse complement strand
AAGCTAAGTGTCGGTTTTCCAAAAAAACAATACATCATATCATACTTTTGTATACTTGCAAAATCGGGATGCTCCCGACGTGATTTCACTCTCGCGAGGAGTTCTTCCATACTGAAAGGCTTAGTAACATAATCATCGGCTCCAGCATTTAATCCCGTCACGCGATCGGGTACTTCATCTTTTGCTGTTAACATAATTATTGGTACTTGAACACCAGTCGATCGCAACCTTAAACAGATGTCTAATCCAGAGATACCGGGAAGCATCCAATCTAAAATTAATAAATCCGGTTGAGTATCACGAGCGATCGTTAATCCATCCAATCCGTTTGGGGCGACAGTGACGTGATATCCTTCAAGACTAAGTTCAGATTCGATGAACTTTGCCAGTTTAGGGTCATCTTCAACAAGGAGAATGCGATCGCTCATAGCTGCGGATTCCAGACAGGTAAGGTGATAGTAAAAATACTACCTTCTCCCGGTTTAGATCGGAGCGTAATACGTCCTTCCATGCCTTCGATCAGGCTTTTGGCGATCGCCAATCCCAACCCTGTACCGTCTCTAGAGCGCGTCATTGACTCATCCACCCGGTAAAACCGCTCAAAAATCCGGTTTTGATGGGGGAGAGAAATACCAATTCCGCGATCGCCCACATGAATCATCACCTGCTGTTCCTTCTTTTCTAATACTAACTCAACTGGTTGTTCTGGAGCAGAATACTTGATTGCACTATCAACTAAGTTAATTAACACCTGTTGTAAACGATCCTGATCCGCACAGGCTACAACATCCTCATCAGTTGACACCAAAATAATTTTCCGATTGCTAACTTTTTGACTCATCTGGGCTACCTCAGCCACCAGAGTATTCAGCATCACCGGATTCAAACGAAAGTGCAAGTTGCCGCTATCAGCCCTTGCCAAATCCAGCAAATCTTCTAACATCCGAATCGTGCGTTCAGTTTCCCCAACGGCTGTTTCCAGTGCTTGTTGCTGATAGTCACTTAAGTTAGTGCTGCGACGCAGCAAACTTTGTAAATAACCAACTACAACCGTCAGAGGAGTGCGTAATTCGTGGGAAACATTACCGACAAATTGGCGTTGCTGCTCCCAGGAACCCGACAATCGAAACAACATCTCATTAAAGGTTTGCGCTAGTCCTAAAATCTCATCAGGAGCCTGATGCAGTTGGAGTTTTGCCGCCTGCAAATTATCAGCAGACAAAGTGCTAGCTACCTGACTCATATGTTCCAAAGGATGGAGAGCATGACGAATGCGACTGGCGATCGCCAACATTAACACTAAGATTACCACAATACTGACAACAATTAGACTGCTAATCCCATCATTTAATTGACGTTGCTCATCAGTGATATCTTGAGAGAAATATACCGTACCCAGTAACTCATTTTTAATCCTCAGAGTTCTGCTACAGATCACCAAGTAGCGATCGCCCACCTGAACAAAAGTCGGCTCAGCAGGTACTTCCCTCAACGATATCATCTTCGTAATCTTAGAAGATTGCAGATCCATATCAGGTGAATTTACCAAAAGCATCCCATCATTTCGCTTCACCCACACCATGATTCCTCCTGTGGAAGCTTTATGCACACTTCGGGTTAAGCCAATTTCTAGTGAACCCATTTCACTATAAAGCTCAACCTGTTCGGGAAAGCGTATTCCAATGTATTCCAGGGTTTGTTTATGGGCACCGACTAGATTTTGCGACCTTTGCCAGCCGGCCCAAAATGCCACACTGCTAAGTCCTAAAATCGAGAGTACCAGCAATTCCAGCGTCAGGCGAAACTGAAGCGAAGAGGTAGAAATTCGCTGGCCAGTGAGAGAGTTGATAGCAACTATAAATTGGCGAATTAGCTTCATTATATCGTCAGGTAGCGAGGAGACTTAAGCATTAAGATTAGGGAAATCCCAACCATAGCAATCAAAAGCAGGGGTTGTGGTTCAGGCCTCCGAACCCGTCTAGCCTCGAAGCCTGAACGACGCATGAAAGTTGGTGCAGCCGCGATTGCAATCGCCCGGTAGATTTGATATTTGTTGATATTTGCTTTCATCAGGCTGCTATCTTAAAAGTTTTCCGCAGTGCCTTTAATCTGGTTAAACTCAAATCGTCGATCGTAATCTGTTACACCATAAAGATTAAAACTAATGGTTGGTTTATCTCCGAGTGCTTCCACATGATGAATCGCATCTGGCATTAAGCACAAAACGTCACCAGGAGCAAGCAAAATATCTCCCACTGTTGTGATTGTATCGGGAAACTTGCGAGTTGGCGATCGCTGCCAAAAAGTATTTTTCTCCTGTCCATCAAGTAGCGCCACCAGTCCCCAACTGGCATGATTATGAATCGGAGAAACTGCACCCGGAGCCCAAGCGACCAACTGCACGGTCAGAGGGAAAAATGGTTCATCATACAGTGTTTGTAAGGCCCAGCCTGTCTCAGAGTCAGGCTCAAGGAGAGCAATTTGAAACCAGGAAGAACTATCTAACAACCTGCGGACAAGGGGACAAATTGCCTGGAGTCGTAAATAATCATCACTAATTTGCTCTAATACATCTTCCAAGTCAGTTAAAAAGCGGTAAAGTCGGTAGGGATGAGTCAAATCTTCAATTTGACTTGTAGCCTCAAAAATACTGCACTGTCCATCATTAGTCACTAACCAGTCTTTTCCTGTCATAATTTCTCAACTCGCGATTAAATTACTGCACTACTAAGTTTCTCATCAGCAATCTTGGGTTGAGCAACCAGATATCTAGCAAGAAACCCGGTTGCTAAGCCAAGAGTGTATCAAGGACTCTTAAGGATAGTCAGGGTTAATCTCCACTCTATAAGAAATTCGGGGTAACTAGATGATGCGTTCCTAATTTCCCGATGAATTTTTGCTGAATAAAGGGACGTATAAAGTATTCAGAGTTTTATCTCTCATCCATCTATTCCTCATCTAGCACTCATTTTCTTGAGCGTTAATGTAAATAACCTCAAAGCTTGAAGACAACAACAAGCCAGCATAATTCCCAGAGAGCAAGAACTATCAAGCAAACATCTGGCGTGGAATTACTAACAATTTATCTGGAAATTAGACACATGAAAGTAAAATACATTACTACGATCGCCATTGCTACCATTCTCGGTTTGGTAACAACTAATGTTAGCTACGGCAACTTCAAGGCATCAACAAACTCAAACTCTACAACGGTTTCATCCAAGGTTGCACAATCCAATCCTTGTGCTGGTAAAGCCAATCCTTGTGCTGGTAAAGCCAATCCTTGTGCTGGTAAAGCCAATCCTTGTGCTGGTAAAAGCAGCACACCAACCGTTCATCCTCAATTCTACACCGAAAAAGGTGTGGCTCTTGATGGTCAGGATGTCGTAGCCTATTTCACCCAAAGCAAATTAGTTATGGGAGTTAGCCAATTTAAACATAATTGGGGTGGAAAAACTTGGATATTTGCTAATGCAGCAAACCGTGATCAGTTTGCTAAAAATCCTGAAAACTATGCTCCTCAATACGGTGGATATTGCGCCCAGGGAACCAGTGAAGGGCATCTTGTTGTCACTCAGCCTGACGCCTGGAAAATCGTTAATGGGAAGCTTTATCTCAACTACGACAAGAAAGTACAAGCACAGTGGATGGGGGATATTCCTGGTCACATTGCTTCAGGAAACAAAAATTGGCCTGCTATTCTGAATAACAAAGAACTGTTCCGCTAAGCTGAAAGTGATGCAGAAAATTAGTCATTAACCGCCACGAACGTTACCTCCAGCATTTTTCATTTCTATGGGTACAAAAAGGTCATGGTAATTGCGTTATTGCGTAACTTAACAAGCTGTACCTCACACAATTGACAACTGCTATATTTTCTGAGCGAGCAAAATATTGGGTGACTTATCCTTCATAAAGCGTGTTGGTAGTCAGGACTTCAGTTGTATCTATGCCGATGAACAATTACTATTAGTCCTGACTACCAAATTCCTGTGCTTAGATCGCCGGATATGATATTATGTATCGCAAAAACCGGGTTGATGAAGCCAACCCTCTTCAACAAACAGGTGATATATGGAATTTAAAGATTTTCTGGGTTTGCTGCATCCTATTTTAGCTGTAGCGATTGTTTTTCCGATGCTTGGTGTTGTTCTCAATATGGCGTGGCAAACCATGCAGCGTCGGAAGCAAATTGCGATCGACACCAAGAGCAAAATTCCACCTGTAGTCGGTTCAGAACACGTCAAAGCAGGTCGAATTCTGTCAGGTTCTGTGGTAGGAGTGACGTTGGTGGGTCTAGCCTACCCGATTTTTGAGCATATTTTGAGCAAGGATGTTTGGAGCAAAAACTCGTTTCAGGTCATTTTCATTGTGCTGATGTTTGTTGCAACTGTCGCCTCTTTGGTGATGCTTTATCGAGCGACACCCGCTTTATGGCGCGGCATATTTGCCACCCTAACAGGTACTGGTTTGGTTATTCTTGGCACTCAAGATGGCGTTTATCGGCGAACCAATGAATGGTACTGGTCTCACTACTACATTGGCATCGCCGCTGCGCTAATTATGGTTTTCTCCCTTGCCATCATTGAAGACATTTACAAAGACCGCTCAAATCGCTGGCGCACTATCCATGTGGTATTGAATTCGATCGCTGTGCTGCTCTTTCTGGGACAGGGAATGACCGGAACCAGGGATTTATTAGAAATTCCTCTGAGCTGGCAGAAACCCTATATTTATACCTGTGATTTCACCAATAAGACCTGCCCAAAGCCGTGAGCGATCGCATTACTTTGAGATTCAAGTCTAAAATTAGTATAAATTAGAAGGGCGGGACACCCCACAAGAAATTTCATGTATTGTGAAACAGGCCGGAAAGCCTGTTTTTAAGATGTGATGTATTGTGGAACAGGCATCTTGCCTGTTTTTAAGATGTGATGTATTGTGGAACAGGCATCTTGCCTGTTCTTGAGATCAGAATGTTGCAATATCTCACTCACTACCAATCAGTCACCAATCTTAATCATTGCGAGTCAAACCCTGAAGACTAACTTGCAAAATCGACAAACCCAAAATTAGCAAAAACAAAACCAGCCCGATCGTACAAGCATAGCCAATTTCCAAATCCTTAAAAGCCCGTTCGTAAAGATAATAAACAACAGTCTTAGAATTATTGCGAGGGCCGCCCTGAGTCATAATATAAACTTCTTCAAAAACCTTAGTAGCAGAAATCGCCGAAATTACCGCAACCAAAACTAAATACGGCTTCATCAGCGGCACAGTAATATCCCAGTGCTTTCCCAAACCATCAGAACCATCAATAGCAGCCGCCTCATAAAGTTCTGCCGGAATAGCTTGCAGCCCTGCCAAATAAATCACCATGTAATAGCCCAATCCTTTCCAGATAGTAACTGCCATGACGCTAAAGATTGCTAACTTCGGATTAGCCAGCCAAGAAACAGGAGGTAAACCCAACAATTCCCCCAACTGATTCAGCAGTCCAGTCTCAGCAAACAGCCACTTCCAAGCAATCCCAGCGACAACCATGGAAATCACCGCCGGCGTGTAGTAGGCTGCACGAAACCAGTTCATCCCCTTAAGTTTTTGGTTGCACAAAATCGCCATTCCCAACGGTAGAACAACCAATACAGGCACAACGCAGGTGAGATACAGCAGCGTATTCCTCAAAGTTTGCCAAAATACTCGATCGCCCCACAACCTCTCAAAATTCTTCAACCCCACCCACTGCGGCATTTGAGTCAAATCATATTCGTAGTTGGTAAAACTCAAATAAAAAGCTTGCACCGCCGGCCACAAAACAGTCAAACTCAAAATAAATAAAGCCGGAAGCAAAAACAAATAAGGAGTCAGTTTTCGTCGGGAAAAAGTAACAGACATAAATTAATTATTAGTTATTAGTTATTAGTTATTGGTTATAACTGGTTCCCAGGCTGAGCCTAGGAAGCAGTTATTTCTTAGTCTGCGGAGGCAGACTTCGTTTGTGTAGACGCGGTTTCAACCGCCGAGTAATCAAGGGGTAACAAACTAATCAGCCTCTACAAACAATTGTTATTTAACTCCCGAAAACAAACCCTGCCAGTCTCCGGGAGAACTGCCATTTTCCCCCTCTTTTACCTCAAAAGTAACGTTGCAAGCTTGAGGTTGTTCCAAAGCCTCCACGCACAATTCTGCAATATCTTCCCGACTGACTTTGCCCCTAATATTGTCTCCTTGCTCAAATATTAAAGCTTTGCCTCCCGCTTCTTCTGTCAAAGCGCAAGGTCTGACAACAGTATAAGGTATGCCGCTCGATCGCACACAATCTTCCCCTTTCAACTTCCAAGTCAAAATCCCCCCCAACATATCATTCATCCTGACAGCAGGCGGTTCTTCTTCCAAGTTAATTCCTGGGCGGCCAGGGCGGGTAACTCCTGCCGAACTCACCATCACAAATCGCGGCAAAGTCTGTCCCCCATCAGCTTTAATAGATTCTAACTCCAGTTGAAAAATACCCGGTGTAAATTTCGGGTTGAGCGCGCCATCATATTCAAACTTGCTCAACATTAACTGAAAAGAAAAAATACTGCTGGCATCAAATTTAGAGCCATCTTTGACTGTTTTCGCGCGGAATACTGGAATTAATTCATCAAAAGGAACAGTGACAGTAATCCAGATATTGTAAACAGTATCAAACGAATAGCAATAGCCAATTCCATCCCATTTAGCTTCGCTGCGAACAATCAATTTGTAGCGCTTGCCGTCCCCTTTGACACGTAGTTGGAGGCCGCTAAATCCTGCGAGATTAAGCGGAGGATCGAAGTTGCGGGTACGCACCGAAGCAAAGCCGCCCGAGTTGGCAGTAGAAACATTGCCTGTGAAGATAGCTGTATTGTCTGTAAGTACGATCGAACTTTCGCTGGTGCCGCCCATCACGATATCGTCTAGCGCCCCCCAAGTTTCTTTTAAATCTTGGCTGGGTTTTGTGAAGTCAAAAATTATTTTTTCGCCTGCTTTAATTAGCTGGCGACGAACAGCTTGCACTAAATTATTGAGGCCTTTGTATTCGACTATTTCGGGAACATCCACAACTTCCGGCATATAAAATTTGATGCCTTGATAATATTTTTCCCGCGTTGGGGTGTCTCCTTCTACCGGTTGAACTTTGGTGCCAGTACAGCAGATAACTGCTTCTATGCCCTCGGTTACTAGCGGTGTTAGGGTTTCTGGGAGAGTGATATCTCCTTCGACTAATTCGACATTTTTGCCGAGAATTTCTGTTGCTCTTTTAGCATCTCTGACGAGGGCTCGCACTCTATATCCCCGCTGTTGCAGCCGCTTGACAACTCGCTTCCCGACGCCGCCGGTAGCACCGGCTACCAGTATCAGTTTGGGTTGGTCTTTTTTAGTTTTGCTGCTGCTTCCAAAGAGTTGTTGCAGCCAGCTAATGCTGCCAATGAAGGGAATGACGCCGAAATAAGCCAAGGTTTTGAGAAACCGGCCGGCATCCCATTGGGCGGTTTTTTTTTCAGTCATACTAGCTTCCTCTGAATTGGCTCAAATCTACTTAGCTGCTTTTGTATTTTAATCTAATTTTCGATTTTTGAATTGGGGCGATTTCCTAGCCTTTGGGATAGATTCGCTAGCGCGGACTTTTTTTCACTTGACAATGGGTGTGGGGTGAGTTTGGCTCAAGGGAATCTCAATAATCAACTCGGTACCCTCTCCGGGGGCAGAAATGCAAGTCAATTTGCCACCGTGTTGTTCTAGCACAATTTCGTGGCTAATCGCCAAACCTATCCCCGCACCTTTGCCCACCTGTTTTGTGGTAAAAAACGGCTCAAAAATTTTCTGGCGCACTGTTTGGGTCATGCCCCAACCGTTGTCCTTGATCCGAACTGCTACGGCTTTTTCTCCGGGACAAATTTCAGTCACAATCCGAATTTGTCCGTACTTAACTGGCTCTTCTTTGTCGCCGTGAGACGATAAATTATTGTTGACAAAGGCATCTTCGAGAGCATCAATTGCATTTGTCAGTACATTCATAAATACTTGGTTGATTTGAACTGGGTAACACTCAACAAAAGGCAGAGAACCATATTCTTTGATGAGATGAATTGCGGGGCGATCGGGCTTCGGTTTGAGTCTATTGCTCAAAATCAACAAAGCGCTGTCCAATCCGTCGTGAATGTCAACGGGTTTAATCTCTGCTTCGTCAATTCTAGAGAAGTTTCGCAGCGACTGAACTATCTCGCGGATGCGGTTAGCTCCTACTTTCATTGAACCCAGCAATTTCGGTAAGTCTTCAACTATGAACTCTAATTCTACTGCTTCTATTTGTGCTTCAATTTCTGGCGAAGGCGACGGATAGTGCTGGTTGTAAAGCTGCAATAAATTGATCATTTTTTGACTGTATTCATTAGCATAGCTAAGATTGCCGTAGATGAAGTTAATCGGGTTAGTGACTTCATAAGCTACTGCCGCCACCAACTGTCCCAAGCTTGACATTCTTTCGCTTTGCACCAATTGAGTCTGCGCCCGCTTCAGCTCGGACATCGCTGTTTTTAAATGAGCAGTTTTTTCCCGTTCTCTGGCGACTGATGCTTCTAGTGCTGTATTTAATTTTTCGAGTTTATCGACTTGACACAGCACTATATTAATCATTGCTTTTTTCAGTTCCAATGCAGCTTCTATTTCGCATTGTTTCCAAGGCAACGATTTGTACCTCACATTTTCTTTCCACAGCTCGAAGGATTTCCGAGGAGACAGTCGAGGGTTGCCATCTTCATCGGTTTCCACTGGTTTGTTGGGGTTGCCCGCCCAATTTACGGTCTTAATTACTTCCGGGCGAAACCACAAAACGTATATTTTCTGAGTCGGAGATATTGCTATGGCCAAACACCCGCTGGCTGTGTCTTTAAATTCCTCAGCTTCTGGATAGCATTTGGTGAGCGAGTCCGTATAAAAAATTTCTTTATTTAAATGCTCTTGCACCCACTGAGTTAAGTATTTGAGCGCTTCTCCTTGAGGTGTTTGCCCTACTTGATAGCACTTGTCTCCAAATATTATGGCGGCTCCCTGGGCGTTGACTGCTTCTAGCAAATTCTGCTGACATTTAACTAACACTTCTGACAAGTTGTCGGACGTGGATATGTCTTCAAAAATCTTGGTTTGAATGGATTTTAAGTGTAGTTTGTAGTCGTAGTCTTCGTTTCCTTCTTTTGATTGCAGTTCTAAGGACATTACTTGCCCGATAAATTCGCAGGCGGCGCGCAATTCATAGTTGAGGTATTTTGGTGTATAGTTGTGGCAAGCAATCAATCCCCACAGTTTTTTGTCTTTGATTAACGAGATTGACATCGAAGCTGCAACGCCCATATTTTGCAGGTATTCTATGTGAATGGGAGAAACGCTTCTCAATACGCTGAAACTCAGGTCTCGCGGCTGGGTCGTGAGAGCATTATTTCCTGAAACAAGGGGGACTGGTTGATAATTAATATCTGGGATTAACCTCAGCCAATTTAACGCATACAGTTGTCGGGCTTGTTTGGGAATATCTGAACTTGGGTAGTTTAATCCTAAGAAAGGACTCAGCATTTCTGCTTTGTCTTCAGCGATTACAGCGCCGTTGCCTTCGTGGTCAAATTGATAGACCATAACTCTATCAAAACCCGATATTTTTCTGACTTCTTCTACAGTTATTTGAGATAATTCTTTGAG
This sequence comes from Microcoleus sp. SVA1B4, assembly GCF_036700545.1. NCBI lineage: Bacteria > Bacillati > Cyanobacteriota > Cyanophyceae > Oscillatoriales > Microcoleaceae > Microcoleus > Microcoleus sp. SVA1B4. The sequence goes on along the minus strand of NZ_JAUBPB010000086.1, from coordinate 15,654 downwards.
ATTTTTGGCGCTTTGAATTTTGCTGATAGTAGATCTCACTGAATGATAAAAACTAAAAACTGAAAGATTTTCTGGGCTGGTGGCCAATTCCAACTCGACCATCAATACTTCTTCTACTCGGTGGAGGATGCAGTCAAATTCTAAATATTTACCTTTGTTTATGACAGAGAGTTTAATGGGATTAACGGTTTTTAAGTTTTCATTACACAAACAAAGCTTGAGTTTTTTGAGTTGAACTCTATTGAAGAATAAGCTCAAATTTCGACCGATCGCACTTTCGGGCTCTACTCCTAACAAATCTTGCGTATTTTCACTGACTTGCAGTATTTCTAGTTCAGGTTCTCGTACAACAAGTAGCACCCCGTGTGGCTGAATCAGCCCCGATATGTGAATCTGTTCTCTGTCGCAGTTTGTCAAGTCAACTTCTTCGAGTGCGGGAATTGTGATTTGTAGATCCATTTTCTTTGTCTTCCGCTGTAAAATGTCGAGAGGGTTCTAATGATTTGAGATTTGAGAGCCAAGTGGCTTTTCTATGATAATCTCATATTGTTCGATCGCATAACTGATCGATCCCTGGACGGACACTGAGAATCAATCAAGAATCAATCATCCGATCATCAGCGAATCAAAAAAGATTTAGTCGAAAATCAGCCGGCAGTATTTGTTGCTGTGAGACCAGCCTCAGCTTTCTATAAATTTTACCGACTTGGCTCCTATATACTATCGCTTCCCGATGTTAATTATCATAGCAATTGTTGCGATTCTTCAAGTATGTTTAATAATTTTCCAAAACTTTAATATTTGTGGTAAAATTTTCCCTGCAAGAAAAGGGGGAGAGAAATGCGTCTCCAGAGCGGCCTACTTACTGAAATATTAAGTTAAGGTAAGGGTGACAAGATATGAAAGTCAAGTCACGCTAAGCTCTTTAAGTATACCCAACAGGCCCGACATTTAGACTGATGCTCGACTTCAATACAGTTACTGAATTTTCTCATACCTACTGCATAGCTATCTGTGCCTTTTTAGTTCCGGCAAACTTGCTGACTACTTTGCAGACAGCGATTTTGACAGGACTAAACCGACCTCGAATGCAAATTTGGGCGTCTGTGGTTGTCGCCAGCCTTTGGGCTACAGCAATGATATTTCACGTTTTTACCTGGTTCGCGATCGGGGTAGTAATGCCTCCGACATACATCTTGCTAGTTATGGCAATCACTTGTCTGACAATCAATGTCTGGGCGATCGCTCATCCTGCAAGCATGATGCAATTAATTCGAGTTGCGGTATCAGTTGTTAGGGGATATTTCCGAAGGAAGAAGGATGTAGTTGTCTAAAAACTTAAAAAAAATGGCAGGGGGTAATGTGAAAAAAATCAGGGAAAATATGGGTTTCCGAAGATTTTTTCGAGAGGCAAATCGTGCTTCCGAGGGCTGAGTTTTCAGCCGTTATTCCGGTTCGCGATCGCGACAATCTTCTGTTTCCGGGCCGCGGGGATGGATCGTGCAGTTGAGCAGGTAGCCGCCGTCGCTTCTGCCGTAATAGTAGCGGCATCCGATGCAAATTGCGGGAGGTTCGATCGCACTTTGGTAAAGCGGATAATCTCCAGTCGCCAGCAGCGAAAAGTCGCGCTGCGTCTGAACATTCCCGATAATAGCGCCGGAGAGTTCGACAGCTTGGCGGATGTTTTCGATCCTGGTGTAAGGCGGCAGGTAAATGTCAATACAAAGGCGTATCCCCTGGCTATCCTGATCGTGGCGGGTAATAGTGCCTCCGAGCAAACCGACGCGCGAAGCAATAGCCGAGGAAAATTCGCTCAGGGAGGTGCAGTAACCGGAGAAAACGTGAATATGTTCGTCCGTAGTAGCTCTCACCGTCAGGCGAGTGGGAATTCGCAATCTCAGGTAAGCGTCGAGTTCGTCAAAAACTGGTTCGGCGATGGATAGCATTTGGTTTGCGTCTTCGTGCTTGAGCCCAAAACCCTTAGAAACCTTGGACACGAGGGCGGCTAAAATATCAAAAACTTCGGTTAAGAGCGATTGTAGCCTGCTATCAATGGCGATCGGACATTCTCTCAGCAGCTTTAAATAATCCTCCAACCGATGAGCCATGCGCTGAATGCTGCTAAATCCGAGCATAGCTGCTCCCCCTTTTATCGAGTGCGAGGCTCGGATGAGCTGGTGTATTCTTTGGGGATCTGCCAGGGTGTTTTGGATATCTTGCAAGCCTGGTTCGATAATTTGGATCTGTTCTGTGGCTTCTTCGATAAAGTAGCCGATGATCCGCTGTAGTTGTTCTGGCAGCATAATTTTATTCTCCTAAAGGCAACCGAGTATTATTAGTCATTAGTCAGACCTTTGATAGTTTGGAACTGATATTTAACTGACGAGTTATTTTTGTTTTTAAGCCCTGATTTGTTTTATTCTGACTCACGGCAACTGTAGTGGCAATGTCGAAAACTGTTAACTCTTAAGTGTTGAGTGTTATTTTTTTTGCTCCGACGGTAGCGATTGCTACACCCAACAACAGCACCGCAGCACCTGCGAGTACCGCCGGCGCCGGCATTTCCCCAAACAGCAAATAACCCAACCAACTCGCCGCCACCGGTTCAAACAAGATGGCAAGAGTTACCAGAGTTGGGGAAATCTGCATTACAGCCCAGTTCAAAATGGTGTGGCCGACTAACTGAGGCAAAGCGGCTGTTAACAAAATATAAAAATATACAATGTCGGGGTAATTAGTATAAGTAGTACCGAAGGCGAAGGGGAGAGGCAGCAGGACGATCGCAGCAATAGTATAGGCGATCGCGATATAGCCACCAATTCCCAGTCCCCGCCGCTGAGCTTCCCGGCCCAGCAGCAAATACAAGCTGACAGCCCAGGAACCAGCCAGAGCCAGGAAATCGCCAAGCAGTTGGCTGCTGCCAGCATCGGCTGCGCCCGCACTTCCCAGAGCGATCGCCATTCCCCCAGTCAGGGCTATAGTAATGCCAGCGATCGACATTTTGCTGAGTTTTTCGCCGAACCAGAAGCGGGACAAAAGCGCTACCCAGACAGGATTAGTGGTGACGAGAGCAGTCGAGGCGGCGATCGAAGTATAAGAAAGTGAGGTAATCCAGAGAGCAAAATGCAGGGCGAGACACAAACCCGCAGTAGCAGCATAGCGCCGAGCTCCCGGTTGCAGGGTGTTCCACTGAATTTTTCGCCAAGCCGGAAGCAGAATTAAAGCAGATAAAGTCAGACGAGAGGCCGCGAGCACCAGACTGAAACCCAAACCGCCCGCCCCTGCTGAAAAGTTAGCCAGCCGAATTAAGATTGATGAAGTTGAGACGGCTAAAACGCCGATAATTAACACTAGGGCGATCGACCAATTAGGCGTTTGTTTCGGAAGATTCATTTTTTAGGCATTGGGCATTGGGCATTGGGCATTGGGCATTGGGCATTAGGAAAATTTACAAAGCAATTTTCGCACAAATTATGAATAATTTCTCTTCTCTTCTTCTCATCTCCTCTTCTCTCTTCCTTCCCTTCCTAGCGCTTACGCGCGGCTTCGCCTAACGCGCCTTCGCGGTTCGTTAAAACTGAGATGTTGCACCATTCTCAATAAGGCTTTTATGAACAGGCAAGATGCCTGTTCCACAAGAAAATTTATCTTTGGTGGAACGGGCATCTTGCCCGTTCTTGAGAATGGTGCAAGATGTGAGTTTAAAAAAAGCCTCATCGCAAATCACAGAAAATTGCTATACTCAAGAAATATTAATGTAGAGCGTGCCTAAAATTAGATTACCTCTGTTATAGTTTCAATACCGCCGGAAACGATTTCTCCACTTACAATTTATAACTATCTATGGCTCCTACAGTTTTGATTACAGGCGCTTCTCAAGGAAGCGGCAAAGCAACAGCAATTTTATTTGCAAGTAAAGGTTACGATGTAGTTATGGTAGCTCGCCAGCCAGAGAGATTGGCAGCAGCAGCGGCTCAAGTGCAGCGAGAAGGCACTTCCGCTGTAGCTATTCCGGGGGATGTTGGCGACATTCACCAAGTGCGGGCGATCGTCCAAAAAGCCCTAGATACCTGCGGCAACATCGATGTTTTAGTTAACAATGCTGGCATTTGTCTCACGGGGGCGATCGAGCACACTACCTCCGAAGACTGGCAGCAATTAATGAATACCAATTTTTGGGGATGCGTTAACACAATTCAAGAAATGTTGCCACATTTTTTGGAACGAAAAACCGGGACAATCGTCAATGTTGGTTCAATTGGTGGCAAAATGCCTTTGCCTCAAATGACTGCTTATTGTGCCAGCAAATATGCAGTAACAGGTTTAACAGAAACTTTGCGATTGGAATTAGTGCCTCAAGGTATTCACGTTTGCGCCGTGCATCCGGGCTTGATTAACAGCGATTTTTTAGAAAGAGCTCAATTTCGCGATCGAGACGAACCCGCAGTCGAATCGCGCCGCCAGCAAATGAGCAAAATGCTGAAATCTGAGTGGGCAACTCAGCCAGAAGATATTGCTAAAGCTATCTGGGATGCTGTGAAAAATCAGCGTGCAGAAGTTACCGTCGGCCCTGCTTTTTTGGCATCGGAAGCTTATCGGTTATTTCCCGGTTTGATGCAGTGGGCAATGGGAAATGGCAAGTTGTGAGACTAATTGGTAATTGCTATAGCAATCCTAAATGATTTGTGTAATTCTTGTAGGGGCAACCCCCCCGTGGTTGCCCCGATGCAGGCTGGGGTAGGCACTATTAGCACTACGCCTAAATATTTTTACAACTGATGCGAGGATTGCTATAATTGGTAATTGCTAATTGGTAAGGTGCGCCACAAGCACCAGACAAATTATTAGTAACGCGCATCATTCCTAGGGGTATGTTCACCTGAATATATACAACTAAAGAAAGAGACTGTGAAAGTCGATCGAGCACTATAATGGCAAACAAACCAGGAAATACACCATGCAAATCAAAGCACTTGCAGTTACAAAAACAGGCGGATTGCTTGAAGAATACAAATTCGATGTCGAACCTCCAAAAGTACATGAATGTATTATCAAAGTTTTAGCCTGCGGCATTTGTCACTCTGACTTGCACATGATTGACAATGACTGGGGTCAATCAAAATATCCCCTCGTTCCCGGCCACGAAGTTATCGGAGAAGTGGCAGAAATAGGGCCGCAAGTGACTCATTTAAAAGTGGGCGATCGCGTTGGTGTCGGCTGGCAAAGGTCGTCTTGTTTGCAGTGCCACGACTGCTTGCGCGGTAACGAAAATCTCTGCGATGAAAACCAGGGATTAATTGTTACAGGGCCGGGCGGTTTTGCCGATTATTTGATGGTAGATTCCCGCTTTGCTTTTCCTATTCCCAAAGGCATCGATTCCAACGTAGCGGGGCCGCTGTTGTGCGGCGGAATTACGGTTTACGCCGGTTTGCGAAATGCGGGGATGAGTTCTGGGCAAGAAATTGGCATTCTTGGCATCGGCGGTTTGGGACACATGGCGGTGCAATTTGCCAAAAAATTAGGCAACCGAGTTACAGTTTTTACTACTTCCCAAGATAAGGCAGAATTTGCACATAAAATGGGGGCGGACGAAGCTATTGTAGTAGGAAAAGGCGAAGTTCCTCAAGCCCCCAGCAGCAAATTAGATATTTTGTTGAGCACTGTTCCTGCTTCTTTAGATTGGGTTCCGTACATTGATTTTCTCGATTCTAACGGTGCGCTTGCTTTTGTGGGAGTTCCCGACGAACCTTTGAGCATTCCGTTATTTTCGCTGCTGGTAAAGCAACGCCGAATTGTGAGTTCTCTCATCGGCGGTCGCGCTATGATTAATGAAATGCTGGCAATTGCAGAGAAGTTTGAGATTGAGCCAATTGTCGAAGTTTTTGCGATCGCACAAGCGAATGAAGCAATGCAGAAAGTCCGGGACAATCAAGTGCGCTATCGCGCAGTTTTGACGATGAGTTAGATAATGGGTAATGGGTAAGGTGCGCCCGGTCGCACCCTACTAGAGATATATAAGCAACGAATTAAAGCAAAGAATTAGCATTAATAAAACGATCGTTTAAATCGGCTGGGGTCACATTCAACACAGTACCCAACAAAGCATTAGTAACACCGAATCTAATATTAGTAGCTTCCACACGGCCGTTGCCATCGGGATCTAGACTTCGCTGGGAGATGCCACCCTTGGCTAACAAACTCGTTCCCCCCGCGATAGTTGCAGGATTGATCAGCAGCAGTCTCGGATCGTTTAAGCTATAACTTACCTGTTCCAAAGAGATATTGCTGCTGGTAAATTCCACACTAATTCCAATCGAATCGTTAGACTTATCAAAATCCACAATTACCGCGTCTGGAACTTCAATTCCAAATACTCGGATTCCCGCTTGATCGACTCGAAAAACAAATACATCATTCCCTGCACCACCTTGGTAAATATCCACATCTCTGTCGCCAATTAAAGTATCATTACCGTCTCCGCCCACTAACAAATCAACACCTTGTCCACCGCGCAGCAAATCATTTCCCGCACCCCCATCAAGGAAATCGCTATTTCTATCTCCTGTCAAGAAATCGTCGCCAGTTTCTCCCAAAACATCGTCATCATCTTTGCCGGCGTAAATAGAATCATTGCCGACACCGCCTAACAGACTGTCTTTACCATCGTTGCCGAAAATCCGTTCTGCATCTGACGATCCCCTGACAGTATCATTGCCGCCCACCATCCAAAGTCCCCCAGGAAAACTAGCAAGTTGTCCTGGTGCAAGTGTAATATTTTCAGGAGAATTGTCTCCTACCAAACGAGAGATGCCTGAATTATCTGGGGTGAGTACCATAGTTGTAAACTTTGTGCGATGTGATTATGGATATTTTGCAATATTCTACAGTTTATTAGGGTGCGCCAGAACACAGTTACTTCCTGACTCGCGATCGAGCAATGGCTGGCGCACCCTACTAGATAGCTCGATCGCTCCATCTTGGCACAAGCCTGATGGAAATACCCTAGATTAAAATAAAAGTTAAAATTTGAGCCGATGCCAATTATCTTAGTTGAAGACTTGAGCAAAGTTTATCCAGTAGCGATTAAAGAACCGGGACTTAAAGGAACAGTGCGACACTTTTTTAGTCGCACTTACCGCAATATCAAAGCAGTTGAGGGCGTTTCTTTCAGTATTGAACCGGGGGAAGTCGTGGGGTTTCTAGGTGCTAACGGTGCGGGCAAAACTACTACGCTGAAAATGCTGACGGGTTTGATTTATCCGTCTGCGGGTACGGTGAGTGTGTGCGATCGTACTCCTTTCCGTCGGGAAGCAGATTTTCTGCAAAAAATCACCTTAGTGATGGGGCAGAAACAGCAGTTAATTTGGGATTTACCTGTGCTTGACTCTCTGCGAATTAATGCCGCTGTCTACGGCATTCCCGATGCAGATTATCGACGGCGAGTCGGAGAATTGACAGAGATGCTGTCACTAGAAGGCAAATTAAATCAGCCGGTACGAAAGCTTTCTTTAGGCGAACGCATGAAAGCTGAATTGATGGCGGCGCTGCTGCACCAGCCGGAGGTATTATTTTTGGATGAACCGACTTTAGGTTTGGATATAAACGCACAGTTTAGCGTCCGGCAATTTCTGCGAGAATATAACGAGCGCTATCAAGCAACGGTGCTGTTGACGAGCCATTACATGGCTGACATTACTGCTTTGTGCAAGCGCGTTTTGTTAATCCATGAAGGGCAATTAGTTTATGATGGCAGTTTAGACGGATTGCTCGACAGGTTTGCACCTTATCGGGAAGTTCAGGTAAAATTAGCTAAGCCCCTGGCAAAAGATAGTGCTTTTGCTTACGGGGAGGTAGAATCTATTGAGGGACAATCGGTGCGGTTTTTGGTGAAAAGGGAAGAGCTGACGGTGAGCGTGGCGAAGATTTTGGCGGAGTTAGAAGTGATAGATTTGACTGTCACAGATCCGCCAATTGAAGAGGTAATTGGTAGAGTTTTTCGCACGGGAAAAGTCTAATGTTTTTGGCTGGGTTCATTCTCTATAACAGGCAAGATGCCTGTTCCACTAGAATTATAAAGTAGAACAGGCAAGATGCCTGTTCCACTAAAGATTTAATGTTTTTGTGGAACGGGCTTCTAGCCCGTTGCTAACCCCAAAAAATTGAACAGGCAAGATGCCTGTTCCACGAGAGTTTCCATGTTTTGTGGAACGGGCTTCTAGCCCGTTGCTAACCCCAAAAAACAGGCAAGATGCCTGTTTCACTAGAGATTCAATGTTTTGTGGAACTGGCTTCGAGCCCGTTGCTAACACCTAAAAATTAACTCTAAAATTGATATGAACAGAATAGTGAGAATTACTAAAACTTTGTTAGTTACCTACTATGCTTATATGCTCGAATACCGGGCGGAATTGTTTTTGTGGGCGCTGTCGGGAGCTTTGCCGTTTATATTGATGGGCGTCTGGATGCAGGCGGCAGAAACTGGTCAATTTGGGCTGAATTCGATCGACTTTGCTCGTTATTTTCTAGCGGCTTTCATTGTCAGGCAAACAAATGTAGTTTGGGTGATTTGGGAGTTTGAAAAGGAAGTAGTGCAAGGCAGGCTATCTAATAAATTGTTGCAGCCTCTCGATCCCGTATGGCATCACTTCGTATCTCACATTTCCGAAAGGTTTGCGAGGCTGCCGTTTGTATTGGGATTAGTGCTGCTGTTTTTTGCACTTTACCCGCAGGCTTTTTGGCTGCCAAGTTTGGGCAGGTTTTTGCTGTTTTTGCTGGTTATCGTCTTGGCTTTTTGCTTGCGGTTTATTATACAGTATACCTTTGCGCTGTTTGCTTTTTGGCTGGAGAGGGCAAGTGCGATCGAGCAATTCTGGTTTCTAATTTACCTGTTTTTATCGGGACTTATCGCGCCACTAGAAGTGTTTCCCGCACCCGTGCGCGAAGTAGTTTTGTGGACGCCGTTTCCTTATTTGATTCATTTTCCCGCTTCTATCTTGATAGGATTACCCGTAGATTTAGGCCGCGGTTTGTTGGTAATGTTGGGTTGGAGTGCGGTGTTTTTTGTGTGGAATCGCTGGCTTTGGCGGCAGGGTTTGAAGCAGTATTCGGGCATGGGCGCTTAAATAATTAAGAATTAGAAAACTGTAAAGTGCGTCACAGTAAAAATATTAATCGTTTTGTCAAAAAGACTTACTTGACGCACCCTACTTAACTGTGGAGTAAATCTAAAATCTAAAATCTAAAATCGACTAACGCACCCCACTTAACTGTGGAGTAAATCTAAAATCTAAAATCTAAAATCTAAAATCGGTCGATCGCACATATCATGCAAAAATGCAATCGGGAGTATTCGACAATTGCATAAATCTCCATTTTTTGTATCTATAAGTACAAAACTTTATAATAAAGTCTTATATTAATTAACCCAACGACTGATAAACGGGATAAAATAGATTCTCATGACAGCCAAAAAAAACCTCATTGTAATCGGCAATGGCATGGTAGGTCACAAGTTCCTGGAGTTAATGGTGAGCTCGGATGCTGCCAAACACTGGAATTTAATTACTTTTTGTGAAGAACCGCGCGTTGCTTACGATCGCGTAAACCTCAGCGGATTTTTCTCTGGCAAAACAGCGGGAGATTTATCTTTAGTTGCACCGGGATTTTATCAACAAAACGGCATCCAGATTCACATTGGCGACAAAGCAGTCGCCATTAATCGGGAACAAAAAACAGTCTCTTCAGCCAACGGTTTAGAAGTTCCCTACGACAAAATTGTTCTCGCGACCGGTTCCTATCCATTTGTGCCATCAATTCAAGGCAAAGACGCTACAGGAACTTTTGTTTACCGGACAATTGACGACCTGGAAGCGATGTCCGATTACGCTAAAAATTGCAAAACAGGTGTAGTAATTGGCGGCGGTTTGTTAGGTCTAGAATGTGCTAATGCTCTGCAAAATATGGGCTTGAAAACTCACGTTGTTGAGTTTGCGCCGCGGCTGATGCCCGTGCAAGTTGACGAGATGGGCGGGGCAATTCTCCGCAGCAAAATAGAAGATTTGGGGGTTTCGGTTCATACCAGCAAATCTACAACAGAAATTGTTAGCGAAGATGGCAAAGTTACTAAAATGCTGTTTGCTGACGGTTCGGAATTAGCAACAGATATGATTGTGTTTTCTGCTGGCATTCGCCCCCGCGACGAAATTGCCAGAAGTTGCGGTATAGAAGTAGGTGAACGCGGTGGCATTTTGATTAATGATAGCTGCCAAACCTCCGATCCTGATATTTATGCGATCGGAGAATGCGCCCTGTATCAAAATCGCATCTACGGCTTAGTTGCGCCTGGGTATACAATGGCAAGCGTAGCAGCAGATATTTTGAGCCGTGTAGCGGATGACGGGCAAGATGCCCGTCCCACAAGCACTTTTACAGGTGCGGATATGTCCACTAAACTCAAATTATTGGGAGTGGATGTCGCTAGTTTTGGAGAGCCTTTTCCCAAGTCGGGCGATGCTAAAGAAATTGTTGTCACTGACACATTCCAAGGCATTTACAAAAAATTAGTTTTAAATCAAGACGGCAGCAGAATTTTAGGCGGAATTCTCGTGGGAGATGCTTCGGCTTACGGCACTTTGCTGCAATTTATGCAAAATGAAATTGCTCTGCCGCCGCATCCCGAAGATTTGTTAATGCCACCGCGAGAAGGGGGAGTAGCAGTAGGTTTTGGAGTAGACAGTTTGCCGGATTCGGCTCAAATTTGTTCTTGCAATAATGTTACCAAAGGGCAGATTTGTGCAGCGATTCGCGACCATAATTTAACCGATGTTGCCAGCGTCAAAAAATGCACTCAAGCTGGGACGGGCTGCGGCGGGTGCGTGCCTTTGGTGACGGATATCTTCAAGTCGGAGATGAAGAAAGCTGGGTTCGCAGTCAAAAATAATCTCTGCGAACATTTTGAATATTCTCGTCAAGAATTGTACCATTTAGTGCGTTCTCAAGAGATTAAAACCTTTGAGGAGTTGATTGCAAGACACGGCAAAGGTAAGGGTTGCGAAATTTGCAAGCCTGCAGTTGGTTCGATGCTGGCTTCTACTTGGAATGACCATATTTTAGAGAAGTCTCACGTCGGTTTACAAGATACGAACGATTACTTTTTGGCCAATATTCAGCGCGACGGTACTTATTCGGTGGTGCCGCGAATACCGGGGGGAGAAATCACTCCCGATAAGTTGATTGTTTTGGGTGAAGTTGCCAGGGATTTTGGGCTTTATACTAAGATTACTGGCGGGCAACGGATTGATTTGTTTGGGGCTCGCGTGGATCAATTGCCGCATATTTGGCGGCGGTTGATTGATGCGGGATTTGAGTCGGGACACGCTTACGGTAAGGCTCTGCGTACTGTAAAATCTTGTGTTGGTAGCACTTGGTGCCGCTTTGGGGTGCAGGATTCAACGAGTTTGGCGATCGAGGTTGAATTGCGGTATCGTGGTTTGCGATCGCCCCACAAGCTCAAATCTGCTGTCTCTGGTTGCACTCGCGAATGCGCGGAAGCTCAAAGCAAGGACTTTGGGATAATTGCGACAGAGAATGGTTGGAATTTGTATGTGTGTGGCAACGGCGGTATTAAGCCACAGCACGCGGTTTTGCTGGCTACGGATATCGATAAGGAAACTTTGATTAAGTATATCGATCGATTCTTGGTTTTCTACATCCGCACCGCCGACAGATTGGAACGCACTGCTACTTGGTTGAACAAACTTGAGGGCGGAATTGAATATTTGAAACAGGTAATAATTGAGGATTCTCTGGGCATTTGTGCTGAATTAGAAGCGCAGATGGAACATTTAGTGAATACTTATCAATGTGAGTGGAAAACGACGATTGAAGACCCACAAAAGGTGCAGCGATTCCAGCATTTTGTGAATTCCGATTTGCCAGATCCGAGTATTGTTCGTGTTGCGGAACGGGGACAAACGCGGCCGGCTAACGAACATGAAAAGGCTCTGGCTGGAGTTTCGGAATAACCCCTCCCCAGCCCTCCCCTTGAATCAGGGGAGGGAGCAAGATAACCCCTCCCCAGCCCTCCCCTTGAATCAGGGGAGGGAGCAAGAATCTCGTTCCCAGGCTCTGCCTGGGAATGAATTCCGGGAGGCTCTGCCTCCTTCCGCGAGGCTAGGCAGAGCCTCGAAACGCGAGGCAGAGCCTCGAAACCTACGTTCCCAGCCGGAGACTGGGAACGAGATTGAAGTAAATTAACAGGAAAAGAAAATGGTTCAATCATTACAAGTTTCCGATACAGTAACAACTTGGGTAGATGTGTGTTCTCTGGATGCGATCGCCCCTTATACTGGAGTTTGCGCTTTAGTTAAAGGCGAACAAGTGGCGATTTTCCGAGTGGGAAACGGGGATGAAGTTTATGCGCTTAGCAATTACGACCCGTTTAGTAAAGCTTTTGTTTTGTCGCGGGGAATTGTGGGCGATCGCAACGGCACTCTCAAAGTTGCTTCTCCCATTTACAAACAAAACTTTAGTCTGACTACCGGGCAATGTCTGGATGATGAAACGGTAAAGATTCCTACTTTTGCGGTTCGCGTTGTAGCCGATCGCGTCCAAGTAGCTGTTAGTTAGATTCAGCGGCTTAATTGTTCGATCGCCATCCGCCACCACCTAACATTTCTGTGGGTGCTGGCGGATTTTGCATTAGGGCCCTCCCGACTCAGTATTTTTCGTATAAAATAGAGTCGATTGGCTCCATACTCCACGCTCGCTCAAAAAAATCTCAATTAATATCCGAGCTGATGCGAGGATGGTCAATGCAAACAAACTTAAGGGGCAGGGTATCGGTATGTTGTTAAAAAAACTTGTTTCCGAAAATAATCCCCAGACTGTAGCAGAGTTAATCCATGCCCAACTCAAAATCGGTCAACTGACTTGGGGCGAACTCAACATACAAGTTTTCGGCCAGCACTGGCGTGACGAATCTTTGCACGAAGTCCTCAGAGAAATTGCAGCTAAGCTCGACAAAGAAACAGCGAGCCAAATTATAGAATATCTCACAGATCAGAACGGTCAACAAGAAAAATTTATTAATTTGTTTTTAGCAGCGCAATGCCTGTTAAAAGTGAAAAATGATGTTAATAAAAAAACCGAAAAAAAACTGTTAAACGCTTTAAAAAAGTTATCGCAATACGGTACGGGTTTCCTGATTCTTTATCAAAGCGCTCAAGAATTGCAGGAAACTTATCAAATTCGCAATCGCTCGATCGTGGCGATCGCCCAAACTTGGAAAAACGACCCGCAAACCCTGCCCTGGCTGAAAATACTCGCTCACTCCACCGACTGTGGCGAAGTCCGATCCACAGCAGTCGAAGCAATAGCCCGTGGTTGGCCAGATCAGCCAGAAATTTACCTGATGCTCAAAAACCTCGCCAAATCAGATCCAAGCTGGGCAGTGCGATCGACCTGTGCGCGAGAAATGGCTTGTGGTTGGCCCGACACGAGCGATACCTTGCCGCTGCTGAGTGCCCTGGCTATGTCAGATCAAAGTCCCGCAGTCCGCACCGCAGCACTCGAACAGTTGGCCTCTAATTGGCCCGATCGCACAGATACCTTGCTGCTGCTGAGAACCGCCGCCGAATCCGACGAAAATTTGGGAGTGCGAGTCTGTGCGTGGCAAGAAATAGCCAGAGGTTGGCACAGCCTTTTAGGCACCGCCTCCCTGCTCAAAAACCTTGCTCAGACAGGAAGTTCTATCCTGCGAACCGTAGCGGTGCGGGAGTTGGCAGCAGGCTGGCCCGCCGCAGCCGACGTTTACCTGCTGCTGAAAACCCTAGCCGAATCGGACAGCAGCAGAGAAGTGCGGACAGCAGCCTTAGAAGAATTGGCCTCGCACTGGCCCGATGAACCAGACATTTACCCACTGCTGAAGAATAAAGCCGAGTCCGACGCGAGTTCGAGCGTCCGGCGCTCAGCAGTGCAAGCAATTGCCTCTGGCTGGCCCGGGAACCCCGAAACTCTGACTTTTTTGAAAAATATAGCATTGGGCGATCGCGACGCCGACCTGCGAGAAATAGCCCTACAACAGATAGCCGCAGGTTGGCCCGATCACCCAGAAACCCTGCCCCTGCTGCAAAAAATAGCTGATTCCGAGGATTACTGGACTGTGCGGCAAGTAGTAGTGGAGGCTGTCGCCGCACTGGCATCAGGCAGTCTCGAAATCTTTGGCTGGTTGCAAAATCTCGCCGCGTCTGACAGACACCTGAACGTCCGAGAAACTGCGGTGGCAGAGATCGCAAAACGCTGGTCTCATCGGGGCGAGACGCTGCCTTTCCTCAAAAGCCGGGTCGAGTATGAGCATGATTCTCACCTGCTGAGCGTGCTGGTGCGATCGATCGTGCGGGGGTGGCCCGACGCCCCGGAAACCTTGTCTTGGCTGAAAATTCAGCTCGATTCTGGGGAAGCGCTAGTGCGGGAAGCAGCGGTGCTTGAACTCGCTTACAACTGGTCAGACAATCCTGAAACTTGGATGCTGCTGGAGGCTAAAGCAGAGGGCGATGAGAGTCCCGCTGTCAGGCAAATCGCTTTGCAAAAGTTAGCGCGCGGGTGGACAAATCAGTCTCAAACTTTCGAGTGGCTGAAAATTAGAGCTCAAAAAGATCAAGATTCGCAGGTGCGGGCGATCGCCCTGGTAGAGTTAATGCGGGGATGGAAAGATGAGCCGGGAATGTTTGAGTTTTTGCGCGATCGAACTTTGAGCGATCCTGACAATCAAAACGGTTCTTTTCCTTACAATCCCAGATTTACAGCGCTCGAAGCGATTATCGAACATTATCCCGAAAATCCGGGAGTTGTGCCCTTGTTGCGATCGCTTGCAGTTTCCGACGCAGAAGAGCAAGTGCGGGCCTTAGCGGGTCGCCGGCTACGCAGCCAAGACTGGTAAGTAGAAACAATCCTTTAGACACCTCGGAAAATTCATCATGCCTGCTCTTCTTTCTGGAGTTTGAGGAGGCTCCAACTTTAGGCGTTTAGTGCATAACTTGTCTTCGTTGCACTCTTAACATTGTTTCAGTATATCATTCCGCCGCAGCCGGAAGAGATATTAACAGTTAACACTGGGACTAACTTAAACGAGTGACACTCAAATGAGTGACACTCGAAAAAGTGACTGTGCATCCACAAATCCCACCAGTTATACCTGAAATATCAAACACCAAAACTTAACTGTTGAGAGGAAGCACATTATGTACACCGAAGAAAGAAGCTTGAACAATGAAACTATGGCTCTCGTCGCCGATAATACTGCTCAATCAACTCTGGCATTTGCTGAAACCACGGGAGTAAACAAACCCACTTTACAAATGGGTTCAACAGGTCAAGCTGTCAAGGAACTACAACAGCTTCTATATCATTGGGGTTATTATTTTGGCCCGATTGACGGTATCTTCGGTGTCCAAGTTCAAAACGCCGTCAAAGGCTATCAACACCGCGTCTTTTTAAAAGAAGATGGGATTGTCGGCCCTATCACTTGGGAAGCACTATACTCTGGTGCACCTGTGAATATGCCGGTCGTCATGAAAGGCAGGGTAAACGCATCTTAACTGGAACCCAAAATATGCTACAGTTAAATCCGACTAAATTTCAATGTAGTTTGTTGTA
>NZ_JAUBPB010000085.1:0-25851 GCF_036700545.1 Microcoleus sp. SVA1B4 | reverse complement strand
TTAAAAGTTTTTTTTAGTTATTTAGTAATGCACAAATTTAGGTGTTTGTCAAATTAATTTAGATGCGTTTACCCTGGCCCTATATTCAAAGTTGGTGGATAGATACTCAGGATGAATTAGTTCGAGAGGGGACGAATATTCGCGAAAAATTGGCAATAATAATTCAAGAAGATATCCAAGAAATATCAGATGAATTATCTAATTATCTTGGTGATGCTTTAGAAGTAAAACTGAACATAAACCCGATTCAGTTTCCAAGTTTTGATTTTCCAGGAATTGATGCAAGAATTAAAGATGTACAAGTAGCCGTGGTAGAAATAGAAAGGAAAAAAGGTAAAAAAAGTCGTTGTTGTGACTCCGATCAAGTCTATTATACTGATGAACCTGTTACCAAAAATCGCAATTTTTTTGAAGTTAATTTACGGCAAACATTACAGTCAATAAATCAAAAAATAGATGTGCAAACTTTTACAAACAAAGATTTGTTAGAGCGAGTTATTAACAAACAGGTTTCGGCTGATTTCAGAAGTGCCGAAAAGCAAATTAATGATTACATAAAAAGGTTTCAAAATGACTTCGATCGCGTTTTGAAGGAACGGGAAACCAAAGAAGCAGAAGCGCCGGAAATTCTGGCTCGTCTTGAGTCTCAAAAAGCCCAGCTTATTGAGTACCTCAGCCAATTAAGTTCGATTCGGGAATCTCTCGATAGTTGGAAGCCAGTTAAGTAAAGTTAGAGAAAGTACGATCGCCCTTATTGTCCGAAAGTGCGATCGCCTTTCCCATCCCGCATCCCAAAGGGCGATCGCCATTCCTTAAGTTAAAATATAACTTGTCAGATTAGATAATATAACTTATCAGATTCAGAAAGGACAAGTTATGCCTGTAAACTGGAGAGAACATATCGTTAGTACCCCCGATGTACTGCGAGGTAAACCAAGAATCAAAGGAACTAGAATTCCCGTTAGTCTGATTTTAGGATATTTAGCATCAAATAACACTGTAGAACAAATCATCGACCAGTTTCCAGATATCGCCAAAGAACAGATAGCTGCTTGTCTTGATTATGCTCGCGATTTGTCGGATTTTGAAACAGTTGCCGTCGGAGTTTAAGATTGTTCATCGATCAATGCGTTCCTAAGTCTATTATTCAAATCCTTCGTGATACGGAGCATGAAGTTTTTGTATTGGGAGATTACATTCCAATTGAATCTCCAGATACTACTGTCATTGCCAAAGCTCAGGAATTAAAGGCTATACTTGTTTCTCTCAATGGAGACTTCGCAGATATTGTGACTTATCCGCCAAGTTCATATCAAGGAATCATTTCTCTTCAACTGAGAAATCACCCTGAAATTATTCCTCAGTTGATGGCAAGGCTGACAGAATACTTCTCATTGCACGATAGTGAGGAGCATTATCGAGGTAAATTACTACTGGTAGAAGTTTACAGAATTCGCATTCGAGTATAAAAATTGATAGCGAGATCCCTTTTCCCTAAATAACCAAAAGGGATCTCGCCTTTCCCATGCCGAATCCCTGCATTGCGATCGCTCCTTTCCATTCCATCCAGCTATCCCAAAAAAGATCGCCCTTATTTTCCGAAAGTGCGATCGCTCTTTCATCAATCAATAAAAATTTCTGGGTTTGTTTAACTACAAATCTAAACGTGATAAGCAGTAATAGCAACTATTCCATCAGCACTGTAAATAGCTTCGATGCGTCTAAAAGTAGAATGAGTCCACCACACTTTCATGCGATTTCCTTGAGCCGGAGCCGTACCAATTTTACCGTAGCCTGCTGTTAATAGAAGTAACTCAAATTCTGTAGATGGCAAAGTTTTTGCAGTAATTTGAGGGATGCCGTCAAGCTTATGCTTATCAAGGGTCATAGCTACCTTGGTAAGTGCTGTAGATGCGGTAGCCAGGGAATACTAAAGCCATGCCAATTCGACTATGAATTGTCCCTGGATAGTTTTCTTCGGGCTCGCTACCCCCAATCCTAATTTTGATGGCACCCAGCCAAATGTAGAGCCCTGGAATTAAAGTATCTAAACTGTAGGCGATCGCCCGCATTTGAAGATCCGGGGGATTAATCGGTTTTAAATACTGTGGCTTTTCAGGTTTGGAAATGGACATGGCACTGATTCCTGTGCGATATGGTGGAAAAGCGGTCTTGTTGAGAACATTTTAATATAACCTAAGTTTCAATTGCCAATTGTCAAGCTTAATTAATCTTATTTTACTTTAGCTTGCGTAAGTCAGGCAAGTCGGCATTTATGAATACTGGTCAAAGTGCGATCGCGATTTGGAAGTTTTGATTGCAGCCGGCATCCCGCGTCATTTATTTAAAATACTGACTGACAACGATGACATCGATTTGAAGCCTGTAACGCAATACCTCAAAGCAGTTTCATAATGCCTTGGGTGTAGCGGAATTGTTGCTTTTTTTGAAGTACGATCGCCCTTATTGTCCGAAAGTGCGATCGTCCTTTTCCCCCAAATAACCAAAAGGGATCTCGCCTTTCTCATGCTGAATCCCTGCATTGCGATCGCCCTTACGTCCCAACTTGTCACAAAGCGCGTGAAGCGCAGCTATCCCGTCGGGAATCGCCCTACATGAATTATTCAAACTAACTCCGACACACTCAGCCGCCCTTCTACGGCTTCATACTTATCTAGGTCATTAAATTTTTTATCTCTTTTTTTTTTCCGAACACTAATTGATGAGATGAAGACCATGCAGTGAATATATATAGCGCTTTTTGCTGCTCATTTCGGTCATAAGATAGTTTCATTGTTTTGCCATCAATGGCAATCACGTTTAATTCTAATTCCCCGACGATCGCATTTACCCAACTCAAAAAACATTCTTGAAACTGCTGCGGCTCAATTCTGGCAAATAAGGAGACTAAACCTGTCATGAGATGGTATACCATTCGGTAATTCTAGAAACCTTTTTAATTATTCATATTTGGCGTTACCATAGGCTTCTATTACCACCCATCCGTCTGCACCGCTGATGATAGCTAGAATCGCAATCGATCTAATATCTTTGAGCAAATTTTATTTACTTCTTTCTATTTTTTGGTCGTTCAATGTGGCAAAATTTTTTAAAGAAATGGCAGTTAAAATATTCACTGAAGACAATGAATTTATTTGTTTTTGTTGGGAAGTTACAGTTTTACTAAAACCTCTTGCCCTTGATAACACTCATGAAGTAGAATAAACTACAAAAAAAATAGTCGCATATAACTGTAGCATATTTTGGGTTAAAGTTAAGATGGGTTTACCCTGAATCTAAAATCTAAAATCTAAAATCTAAAATCTAAAATCTAAAATCTAAAATCTAAAATCGTATGACTGATTATAAAGGCGATCGACAAACTAGCAATTTAGCAGCTATTCACCAACAAATCAATTGGCTTCAGCAACAGCCAGATGGCTTCCTATTTCAACAAAACTCCGGCGACAACTGCATCGCCGTAAAAAAAATAAACTCAGTGCTACTACTGCTTTTAGCAGACAGAGAAACCTTAATCACAAATGTAGCTCAATCAATCCTAGACCTCAACAATCCACTAAATTTAATCTTTCCCTATTCCCGATCCGTGCTGCTAGCATTAGTCTGGAAAACTCACCCCAAAAAAATCTATGTAATCGGATTTGGTGGCGGCACCCTCCCCAGAATTTTCCACCACTATTTCCCTAACGCGATAGTCGAATGTACAGATATTGACCAAAAAATAGTCGAAGTAGCTCAAAAATTTTTTGGCATTCAATTCGACGACAGACTCAAAGTAGCCATTCAAGACGGGCGCGAATATCTAGCCCAACAAGATTCCCCAGTAAAAAACGATATAATTATCGTGGATGCTGGTTTTGGCAGCGGCTATATGCCCTATAAATTGGTGACAAAAGAATTTTACCAACTGTGCAAAACTCGCTTGTCAAGCGCAGGTGTTCTAGTTGTCCACCTGTTCCATAAACAAGAGTTTAATGCGGTAGCGGTGAAAACAATTCAAACTGTGTTCGCACAAGTTTATATATGCAATTTAGAAGCCGGCAACAGCGTTGTCATTGCGACTAATGCTCCAGATTTAGCTAAAAATGAAATTTTCTTTAAAGCCGAACTTATTCAAGATTTCCACAATTTAGGATTTTCCTTAATAGAAATGTCGCTCCAGCTAAAAAAAGTAGCCCAATTGCCGGAATGGGTGAAAATTTGGGAAACGCTGCCAATTTTTACAGATGCTGAAATACCCGCCGGATATTTGGACTGATAAATATACACAATTAGAGCTGTTAACCGAATCCCACAAAAAACTCTAATTGTTGGGTGCTTATGGGGGAACCATCGGGCTGTAGAGTGTTTAGGGGCGCACCATCGCTATGCCTTTAGCAAATCCCAATCACTCAACAGTTGATACTAGGAAACATCTGTCTCAAAAATACTTGACAGTGAAATTGCGTCGGTCTATTATAGAAGTAGTGCAAACAAGTAAAAACATGAGACTAAAAAGTTGGGAGTCTCCTCGCAGCGAGGGCAGAAACTCCAAAGGTAAAGGCGGCTCAGCCAGGGCTCGGCAACTCAAAAAGCAACAGCAAACTCTGCGAAAACAGTTAAAAGCTCAACACGATCGACAAAACCACCCACAAAATCACCCACAAAACCACCAACAAAACCATCAAGGGAAGGAAACCCATAATTCCTTCCCTTTTTTTGTATCTTTCCGCTGCTCAATCCCGCTGAATGTTCGGACAAATCGTGCTAGTAATGCTCGCCTGCGAGGGTTGCTCTTGCCAGCAGTTGAGAATGCCTTGCAACTCCCTCTTCAAAGTTTCTAAGGCTGCAATTTGCACGGAAATTTCCTCTACTTTAGCCGTTAGATGCTGCTTCGCTTCAGAACAAGGCAACTCTCCCCGATCGCGAACCTCTAAAATATCCTTAATTTCCTGAAGGCTCAAACCCAGAGTCTGAGATCGTTTAATAAACGCCAACCTGTTGAATACGGTTTCGCCAAACAAGCGATAGCCCGCGGGCGATCGCTCCACAGCAGGAGACAGCAAGCCCATCTCCTCATAGTAACGAACAGTTTTCACCGACAAACCACTACAGGCAGCTACAGAGCCAATTTTGTACAGTTTCTCGGCAACAGAAATATTCATAAACCAAGCATCCAAGATCGAAAGACTTTCTTGCCCTATCTTTTGGTGCCTCAGATCCAGGGAGTCGATCGGCACATCGCCCAGTCACCATTGCCCAGTAATCTTAATAAGGAGGATTTTTTTTAGACACATTAAGCACGGGCAACTGAGGTCTAGAAGACTGAGGAGGAAGATAGTATTCGGGAGCCGGCGCGGGTTGTTCGGCTGCAGAGCGGTAAAATTGCCACCAGCGGAGAGCCATCGCCACCCCAGCGGTGCCAAGCCCAAAAGCCAATAAAGAGCCACTCGCACCCATGCTGCCGATGGCTGCATCGACAACGCCCACTGTCACAACAAAGCTGGTAATTGGCTCTTTACGGTAAGCTGACCTCAAAAGTCGCGTCCATGAAGCATTCATTTGGTTTTACTCTGTTCTATATTTATTTACAAGCTCTAAAACTTAGAGTTGGCGGAACGATCGGGATTTCTAGCTCAAAGACTAGCTTCACCTAAATTAATCTTCTCGCCTGTGGGGAATTGTACGGGAGCGAGGCAAAATTGCCAAGCTTGTCAAATCAAAATTCCACCCCATATATACCTCCAAAAGCCAGCTATTGCATTCGGGAACAGAACTCTCTCGACAGAGAAGTCGCTGGGCTTGTTTCTAATTAATATTTTAATCAATTCCCGAATTTGTCGCGGTCAGCAGAAGTCACACCCGCTGCCGTTCGAGTCAAGACAAAGTGTGAGGCTGACCGCGCCGTTGCTAAAATTAGTTGAGACCTAACCAGGACAGCAAGCCCTGGCCTGTGACATACTCGATAATTAAAGTTAGAGAAAAACCGATCATCGCAGCTCGACCGTTAAGGCGTTCCGCGTAGCTGTTGAAGCCAAACTTTGGCTGTTCCAGTTTGGGAGTGACGGTGGGTTGGAGTTGTGTCATTGCTTTGGGTACCTGGCGATCGACGCTATTCAAATGTGAAATCCAATGTTAGTTACAAATCTTAAACATTGCTACTTCTATTATAAAGAGGGTTAACCGCCGTCAACCGTCCCCGAAGAGAAAAAACTGCTGCCAACTAATGCCAATTAATTATACCCGCTCAAAATATGACTAATCAGTTAGATAACGATAAGCTTCCTGTCGCCGTACAGCGAGTAGCCTTTGCCCTTCGTACAACAGGCTGGGTTTGCTTCTGGGTACAGTTAGTGCTAGGGGTGGTAGCGGCGATCATTTTGCTCTTTGCCATCCCCTTCGCCCTCCCCAGGGCTACCGCCGGTGCGGGTTCAACCAGTGCAGGCACCGGCGGGGGCGTATTTTTTGCCATTTGCGGGCTAGCCGTACTCGCTTACAGCATATATCGCTCTTTCCGCTTCACCCGTTTGTCGAGACAACTGCGATCGCCCGGTAACGCAGTCCGCCCCAAAAAAGCAGACACCATCAAAGAGGTGCGGCTGGCACTGATGAGTAACTTGTCAGGAATGATCCTGACGCTGATCGGCGCAGAAGCCATCAGCGGCACGCTTTTAGCGAAATCTCTAGCTCAGCCGCAAGCCTTGTTCGGTGCCGCCGTTGATGTGGGTCGATTTATTCAGCCTCTAGATATATTTGTGGTACTCGCCAATACTCACGCCACTGTTGCCCATTTTGTCGGGATTTTCGGGGCTCTTTGGTTGCTCGATCGCATCCACAAACAATAGTTATTGGGGAGGGGCAACCGATGCCCGATGCCCAATGCCCGATGCCCGATGCCCGATGCCCCACTCTCCCACTCTCCCCCAACCGACATCCGGAATCACTGCCAACCTGTCGAAGAACGTACTCAGATACCTTCTACCAAGACAACATGAATATCATGGCACTGAAACCCGAGGCTTATTTTGGGGTGACAGATCACCCAACTATTGAAATTTCTCAAGAAAGTTTTCGTTCTGTTCTAGGTCAAATAGAAGCTGAACTCCTCTGTAGCGACACCTATAGCCACGCTCTAGCTAGCCTGCAAACAATGTTGGGCGAAGCAGCCTCCGCTGCCGAAATTTTAATTAGAGCAGTTAGCAGAGAAGCCGTCAAGCTCGCATTCGATCGATTTCCCAAACAGAACAAAATTGAAGCGCAAGTAGCCCAAGAGAGTGTTACTGCTGTAAGTCCCGCTATTGAGACGGTGACAGAAATTCAAGAATTGGAGCCACCAGTAACTGCTCCTGTCTTCTATTGGCGCAGCGCTACTGTGGAAGCGCCCCCCCAAACCGAGTCCGACACAGAAGAAAATTCCGATCGAGAAACTAACACTTCTGAAGACAGCAAACAAGCGCCCCAAGACGAAATTCAAGTCGAGTCGGCTCTACCTGCAACTGTCACCGTCCCCGGAAAATTCTTCCCAGGGTTCGGTTTTCCCAAAAAGCCGAAAAAACTCACCAAGGAAGAAGAAGCAGCTTTAGCCGTTCAACAGCGAGAAGAGTGCCTGCGGGAGTTGGGTAAAGAATTGCGTAAGGGACGGCAAATTCGCTCCCTATCCCTGCTCCAACTCCACAGTCAAACTCTCGTGCCGCTGCACCACATCGAATCGATCGAAAATGGGGAAATCGACAAACTGCCCCAAGACATTTACGTTAGAGGTTTTATCCGCAGACTTGGCGACGCCTTGGGACTAGACGGTAGCGCTATGGCGAATGCTTTGCCCAAACCCGCTCCGACTCCAATTCCCAGTATGTATGTGTCTGTTTCCGATTCCGACTCAGGCGAAGGCTTTCAAATGCGTCCGGTGCATTTGTACATCGGCTACACCGCTTTGATGGCTGGGGCTGTAGGGGGTTTGGGTTGGCTGTCGCAGCAACCCGTGGTGCCAGGAGCACAGGCAGTACCTCAACCGCAGGTGACACCGCCCGCCTCAGTTGCACCGGCTCAGAAAACCCCAGAAAAAGCACCTCAACCGGGCTTGAAGAAGTCTAATAACGGGGGATTGAGGATGGGGGCTGACATGGCGCCGCCGGAGGTGATTTTTGGTTAGTGTGTGTCGGGCGATCGATCGTCCGACAACTCTCTTGGCGCAGGTGAACTCGGAAACCGGGTTTCCGAGTTCACCTGCATACGGACACTTGCTTGAAGAAATAAGTCCCGCAAAGCAAATACGGTTGAGATTGTAGTTCAATCCCCGCTTTTCATCTATCTATAGAGTCAATTCTAAAATCTAAAATCTAAAATCTAAAATCTAAAATCTAAAATCTAAAATCGCCAGCCCGTGTACCCAAAGTGATTTTTCAACTACATCAGGAAACCCGATATGTGCGATAAACTATCTATTTGACCACTCCTCAAAGAGGTTTCTGATAAGATGAGTTCCCCAGCTACCGCTGCTTTCTCCGATCTCGATCCGCTATCGACTCACTCGCCAACAGTCACGAGTTCGGTGGCACCAGACACTGCTTTGGTAACGGCGGCTCAACTGCCACAAGCATCTTGGACAATAGAAGATAGTGAGAAACTCTACCGAATTCAAGGTTGGGGCGAACCGTATTTTTCGATCAATGCAGCCGGTCATGTTACAGTTTCTCCCAAGGGCGATCGCGGCGGTTCCCTCGACTTGTGCGAACTGGTAGAATCCCTGAAACAGCGAAATTTGGCTTTGCCCCTGCTGATTCGCTTTTCTGATATTTTGGAAGACCGGATCGAGCGCTTAAATTCTTGTTTTGCCAGAGCGATCGCTCGGTACAATTACAAAAATGTTTATCGCGGTGTCTTTCCAGTTAAATGCAACCAGCACCGACAATTAATTGAAGATTTGGTGCGTTTCGGTCAACCCCATCACTTCGGGCTCGAAGCCGGCTCGAAACCGGAATTAATGATAGCTTTGGCCACCTTAAAAAACCCAGGCGCTTTGTTAATTTGTAACGGTTACAAAGACCGCGAATACATCGAAACTGCTATTTTGGCGCAGCGGCTAGGGCAAACTTCCGTAATTGTGCTGGAGCAAATAGAGGAAGTAGAACTCGCAATCGCCGCGAGCAAAGCATTAGGAATTAAACCGATTTTGGGAGTGCGAGCAAAACTCACTACTAAAGGGGTTGGCCGTTGGGGAGGTTCCACGGGCGATCGGGCAAAATTTGGCTTGACAATTCCTGAAATTATCCGTGCAGTCGGCGAACTAGAAAAAGCTGGAATGCTCGATTGTTTGCAGTTACTGCACTTCCACATCGGCTCTCAAATTTCCTCAATTAGTGTCATCAAAGACGCCATTCGAGAAGCCAGCCACATTTATGTAGAATTAGCTAAATTGGGAGCTAATATGAACTACTTGGACGTAGGCGGTGGCCTCGGCGTTGACTACGACGGGTCTAAAACAAACTTCCACGCTTCCAAAAACTACAATATGCAAAACTACGCTAACGACGTAGTAGCGGGAGTGAAAGATGCCTGCGACGAGCGGAAAATCCCGGTTCCCATTATCATTAGCGAAAGCGGGCGGGCGATCGCTTCTCACCAATCAGTGTTAGTTTTTGACGTACTCGGTACTAGCGATGTCCCCAGAGAAGTACCAGAACCAGTAGATGAAAACGCGCACCAAATTCCGCGCAATCTCTACGAAATTTACCAATCTATCAGTCCCGAAAATTACCAAGAAGTTTATCACGATGCTATCCAATTCAAGGAAGAAGCAGTCAGTTTATTTAACTTAGGCTATTTGGGAATTGCGGAACGGGCAAAAACCGAACAGTTGTACTGGGCTTGCTGCGATAAAATACAGGCGATCGCACGGCAAAATGAATACGTATCTGACGATTTGGAAGACTTAGAAAAGGTGATGGCGTCCATTTATTACATCAACTTATCTGTTTTCCAGTCAGTACCGGACAGTTGGGCAATTAACCAGTTGTTCCCAATTATGCCAATTAACCGACTCGACGAAGAACCAACTCAACGCGGTATTTTAGCCGATCTTACCTGCGACAGCGACGGCAAAATCGACCAATTCATCGATTTGCGAGATGTGAAGTCGGTTTTGGAACTGCATACTCTCAAACCTGGAGAACCTTACTATTTGGCGCTCTTTTTGGGAGGTGCTTATCAAGAAATTATGGGCAACCTTCACA
Organism: Microcoleus sp. SVA1B4; assembly: GCF_036700545.1. NCBI lineage: Bacteria > Bacillati > Cyanobacteriota > Cyanophyceae > Oscillatoriales > Microcoleaceae > Microcoleus > Microcoleus sp. SVA1B4. Next base: position 15,619 of record NZ_JAUBPB010000085.1, on the reverse strand, counting down.
ACTTATTCGGCGATGCAAATGCAGTTCACATTCAGCTAACACCTTCTGGCTATCATATCGAACACGTTGTGAAAGGAGACACTATGAAAGAAGTCCTCAGCTACGTACAGTACGATTCAGAAAATTTGGTTGAAAGCATCCGCCGTCAGACAGAAGAAGCTTTGCAGCAAAATAAAATTACTCTTTCCGAGGCCCAACTTTTGCTGCAAAATTATGAGCGGAGTCTCAGCCAATATACTTATCTTCAGTCTTAAAATGTAGGGTGCAACTGAGATGTTGCACCACTGTCAATAAGCCTTTTATGAACAGGCAAGATGCCTGTTCCACAAGAAAATCTACTCTTTGTGGAACAGGCATCTTGCCTGTTCTTGAGAATGGTGGAAGAGGTGAGGTGCAACCTAAGCACATAACCAGAATTGAAAGCTGAGATCGTAAATGTAAAAGTAGGGTGCGCTAGGCGCACCTTACCTTGAGTAATTACCAATTAGCAATTAGCAATTAGCAATTATCCACCATTACCGAGAATTTCAGATATCGCGCGCCGCTCTTCTCCGTGTTGAGTGGGTAAAACTTGGCGAGCGTCAGTAATCAGCCAATCGAGAGCCGCCGCTTGCAAATCGATCGCAGCCCCGGTTTTATCAACGCAGTAGCGCCCGAACACCAGTTTGTCAACCAACCGCACCTCCGGGCCCAAACGGGAATACTCAAAAATCACGCTGTTTTCCACAGTGGCGCCACTGCAAAGCCAGCAATTTGGGCCAATCATTGTCGGGCCGACAATTTTTGCTCCATCCTCAATGATCGTCATCCCGCCAATGTAAACAGGCCCAGTAATATCAACTTTATCCCAGTTAACAGCTACATTCAAACCAGCGTAAATGCCGGGGCGCACTTCAATTCCCGGAATCGAAACATTTTTAACTTGTCCCAGCAGCACGCTCTGAATTGCCCGCCAATAGTCAGGAACTTTGCCGATATCCACCCACTCAAAGTCCATGCTAATCCCGTAAAAAGGCGCGCCTTCTGCTACTAGCTTGGGAAATAACTCCGAACCGATATCATATTCCTGACCCGAAGGGATGTATTTGAATATTTCCGGTTCAAAAATATAAATACCAGTGTTAATGTCGGTACTCAGAGCTTCCTCTACAGAAGGTTTTTCTTGGAAATCTTTAATTTTGCCAGACTCGTCTGTTACTACCACTCCGTAACTGGGAACCTCCTCGCGGGGAACCGATTTCATAACAATAGTAGCGATCGCCCCTTTTTCCCGGTGCCACTTCACAGCAGCAGTCAAGTCCAAGTCAATCAAAGCGTCGCCGCACAGCACCACAAAAGTATCGTCAAAAAACGGCGAGAAATCCTGAATTCGTTTCATGCCACCAGCAGAACCGAGAGCCTCTCCAATCAGTTCTCCCTCCTCAATTCGCCCTTCAAAAGAATAGGCAATTTGTACCCCAAACTTTTGACCGTCGCGAAAGTAGTTTTCAATCACGTCTGCCAGGTGGGAAACATTGACCATAATCTGGTCAAATCCGTGCTGGCGGAGCAATTCAACCAAAAACTCCATCACTGGCTTTTGCAGGATGGGAATCATCGGTTTGGGTATTGTCTGAGTAATAGGACGGACGCGAGTGCCTTTACCGGCCGCCAGAATCATCGCTTTCATAAGAAAAACTCGGTAAGTGGGAAACTCAGGGTATGAAAGACCTGAGAGGGAAACGACACGGGCGGTTTCAACCGCCTTTAATCTTTCTGTATCCATTACCGCCTTGGAGTTGCTCGACAGGAGTGTACTTTTGTAATGCACTTTCGGCAGGACAGTTAGCGCCTCAAACCTTGCAACTCTGTACGCATAATGTTTGCTCTTATGGAGCCTCCCTTTCGGGGTAATGTTCGCTTCGACCTGGTTATAAAAGCTTGTTAGACCTGCAACACTGTTTCAGTGACTTTAAAACTGTTTAATTGCAGATGACAGAGCGGAAAACTAGCGTCGCATTCTCCGGTGTCGTGACCTAAATAACGTCTCCTCTTTCGAGGGGTCTGGTCAGAACAGCTTGCAATTTCTTACAAGCTCAGTGGCTTTAGCCCTGAGTTCCTGACTCTTAACTTCCTCAACCCTCTGTTAACTGATATCAACTGAACAATTAGATGCTAGCGGTTGCGATCGTCGAATCGATCGAGCACAGCAAAATCCTGACCAGTTTATAGGCGACATCGTACCAGGCTATCAATCATTCATCCCCAATTTACCTAGATTTAAGAAACCAGGAATAGGGAATCACCAAGAACTTCGCACTGCCACTCTCCGCATTCGGGACTCAGCAACAGAATGCCATAGAGCGAGATTCTCCCTGGAATTTTAACCGACGCAGTGGCATAGTTATTAGTTTCGCCCGAGAACCTAATACCCTCTAAGCTCAAAGCGCGCGGATTTTGAGGTCTTGATAAAACTCCTCTTGAAGCAACTCTACTTTAGACTGAGCCGATAGTAGCAACAACGCCCAAAAAATACCTACGCGGTCATGATTTGGCAAGTGAACTTCCCCAGTCGATACCGGGTGTTCTGGGTTGACAGAGGAGTGCAAATCCTTATGATGCCAGAGCTCTAGCAAGTTGTCCAAGTCCAGCCAACCCTCGTCAATTTCCGCGCCCCGCTGAGCCAGAAACCGTTCGAGTTCACTAGCAGTTTCTACGAGATTTTCTTGGTGAGCTAGCTCAAAGATAGCCTGGGCCGCTTGCGATCGCATTTTTGAGGTAGGGCGGCGCCGGGGGGTAACTGTCTGCTCCATTGCTGCTTTCATTAGCTGCAACTGCTCAATCAGTTCTGGGAGAGTCACCGGTCGTTTTTGCGGTAGTTGAGCTACACCGCGACGGCGCAATTGTCGCTCTAAATGCTGGGGCAAGTGTCGCCCGCCTGAGTGCTCTGCGTCTTCTACTGCCGGCTCGTCGGCCGAGTCGGGATTCTCGGGGGGTTCTGAGAGGACGATACTTTCTGCTTTGAGCAACACCAGCATTGAAGCGTACAAAAACGCTTGGCCGGAGTGGGACAAATCGGAGAAATCCTTACTCTGATCTGCATCGCAGGCGTTCGTAAGCTTGCTCAGACATCGATCGAACACTTCAATTACCTTAACGTCCCAAGGATCAATTTCTCCCCGTTCGGCTAGGTCAATTAAAATTGCGATCCCCTCGGAAATCGTTTCTAAGCCATCTTGGTCTCGGGAAGCGGCCATTCGATTTTAGATTTTAGATTTTAGATTCTAGATTTTAGATTTTAGATTTTGCCTCTGGGAAAACGAGAGAGCATATCAAGTTAATTGGCGGTTATTTCAGCAGTTGTGCCTTCAATGGCTGCTATTTCTAAACTTATCGGTTCTGCACTTTCTAACAAAGGTTGTTTGCCTTCTACTTCGGCTTTATAGCGTTCAAGATTTTGTTCTAATTCCTGAATCCGCTGCTCTTTTTCGCGAACTTGGCGGAGTTGTTGGCGCGAGGCGAGGGTTCGCTGCATTCTCGACCACAGACTGAACAGCCACGCTAGTGTTGCCCCTAATCCGGTCGCTACAATTAGTTCTACGCACAGCGGAGCTTTAACTTGGACGCCTTTGATAACTTGAATCGCGACTGTCTCTGTATTTTCGATGCTGAATAATACTAGAGCCAAGCAAATCAGAAAGATGAAGAAGAAATTTAGCGATCGCATTTTCTCTGTTCCTAATTCTCAATTCAGGTTAAGCAAATTATTTACCATTTGTCAACTGTTTTTAGGCATATATTCTCAGTGTTTTTATAAAATCTAATCGGGTCAATTAACCATAATATCCGGGGAGGGGCGGGTTGATGGCAGCTCTGAGAGTTGATTGAAGAGATTGGTTAAGCCGCCCCTCTAGGACATATCCTCTTTAGGTTTGACCGATGTTTTGCGGTTTCTTGCCGATTCCCAGCCCTGGCAATATTTGATATTTCAAAGCAATGCCCGCCGCCACAAATAAGGCAATAATCAGCGCCCCAATTCCTACGGGACTGGGAATCCAGAATATCGCCTCCAAATAGTTAACTTCTCCGGGTTTGAGCTTCCAAACTAACTGTTTTCCTTGCTGATAGCTTTCGGGAACCAGCGCACCAGCGACTGTTTCAATACTTTCGGCGCCCCAAGGTGTGTTCAAGCTAAAGTCTAGCTCCAAAAGTCCCCCCGGACTCAGCAGCAGACTGCCATTAGAAGAAAGCAGTGAAAGAGAGCGCAAATCCAATTCCAAACTCAACCGATTTCTCAGCACCAATAACAAATTATTCTGCTTGACATTCAGGTGAGATTCAAACTTCGGCAAATCGGTTTCTAGCCGACTTGAAACCAGAGATTTTGTCGTTGGTGCGATCGGATTGTAAAATTGGTTGAACTTGTCTTGCAACTCGGCTCCATTATTGAAAGGAATCGTCACTAGAACTTCTGTGGGGGAAACCCGTTTAGTTTTTCCGTCCAGCAACCTCACCCGGCGTTCTACGCTTTTCAACCATTCTGCAACAGTTTCGCTGCTGAAGCTCGTCAACCTTTCCCCTAGTTTAATGTGCTGCACGATTTCGCCGCGAGTTTGACTCTCAAAGTTGACCCCGACATCGTACTGAACGCATCCAGTCACTAGAGTTAAAAGGCAAAAAACCAAAGGTAAAAGAAAGAAAAAGTGCTTTTTCTTCTTCCCAGTTCCATCCTTGACATTTTGCTCTTTCATTATATATTTTTCCCTATTTTTACCTATTTGCATGAATTAGCAAAGCGTTGAATTGCCGACACTGTTTCTATGTTTGTTTCGCACGTTAACTGGTTCCTAGGCTCTGCCTGGGAACCCATGTCCAGAGGCTTTGCCTCGCAAGCTTTCATCCAAATTCGAGGCAGAGCCTCATCATCTGTATTACCAGGCAGAGCCTGGTAACGAGTAAAACCGCACTGAACTTATTGCCTCGAAGCTACACCCAACTGTTGAAACAGCATACTCGGCAAATATGCCGCACCGCCTACCCATTCGGCTTCGCTACTCAAATCTGCCAAATTTTTAAACGCTTCAAAAATGCTGCCTGCCACCATTGTATTCTTGACGCGACCCACAATTTTGCCTTTTTCTACTTTATAGCCTAAGTCCAAATTGACCGAAAATTCGCCGGCTAACTGATTGGACTGACCGGCACCTAAAACCTGCTCTACTATTAGACCTTCGTCCATGCTAGCAATCAAGTCTTGAGTGGCGGTATTTCCTGGGGAAATGCAAAAGTTAGTCAAATCAGGGCCTGGGCGAGACAATCCGCCACGAAAACCGTTGCCGGTTGATTGTACACCGGCGCGAGCAGCCCACCTGCGATCCCAATAAAATCCGGTGACAGTACCTTTGTCTATCAAGACTTTGCGGGTGGTGGGTGTACCTTCGTCGTCAAAGGGACAAGCAGAAGGGCCTAAAGTGGGGTCTTCAAAAAAGGTAAAGCGTTCGTCAAATAAGGCTTCGCCGATTTTGTCGGCTAGGGGAGAGGCTTTTTGAACTACTGCTTGACCTGAAAGGATGGTATCAAACAAGCCGCCGAGGGTGCTAGCGGCGGCATTGGGGGTAAATAATACTGGGTAGGAACCGCTGGCGATGGTGGCTGAATGTTCGGCGAGGCGGTATTTTTCGAGGAGTGATTGGAGGATGCTGTTGGTGTCCAGGGGACGATCGCGCGCGACATCGTAACTGTATGCTTGCATAAAGTCTTCTCCCTTTACCAAATTGCCAGCAATAGTCCCGCTGACTATTTGGCTGCTTCTTTCGGCATACACGTCTCGCGTCGTGGCAATTTTGACGCGCCCGCTGCGGACGTGGAAGCCGACATCTACCATAATATCGGGATTGTAGGCGTGAACTTGCTCGATCAGGTTTTTGCCGTTTTCGACTAATTCTTGAGTTGTGGGCGGAGTGTAGGTGGTTTCCGGGCCTTTGAGGTGGAAGTTGGAAGCGAGTTCAAATTCTGCGGGGTCGCCGATTTCGGCTGTTTGAATGGCTGCATCTACTAAATCGTCTATCCGCGTTAAGTCTGTGGAACTGGCAAAACCGATTTTGCCGTTGTAAATCAGCCGGAGTGCGACGCCTTGCAGTGCTTTGGTTTGCAGGGATTTGAGGCGATTGTTTTCAAATTCGATGGGGGTGTCTTGACTCGACAGGTAGTATACTTCAGCGGCATCGGCGCGCTGAGAGGCCAATTTCAAAATCTGCTCTATGGTTGAATCGCTCACAATAATAGCCTTTCTGGTTTGGTCTTTTTTTTATTTTAGCGATTTAGGGTGTGGCCAGAAACCGGGTTTTTTCCCAGAATATCGATACACCATCGAAAAGCTGCGAAAAACCCGGTTTCTTTAGTCGAAGTGCATCCATCAATCCCCAGCCATCTGCTGAACCATAGCAATAATTTCTCTCACTGTCTCCGCGTCGGGCGATCGCAATTGCTGTAAAATCTCCAAAGATTGCTGTAAATAATTAAACTTAGAAACCGGGTTTTTTCGTGAATCTGCCGGCTACAGCGAAGTATTTCCATAAAAACCCGGTTTCTCGACACCCGCGCCCAAAACTGAAGAGCCTTCCTCTATAATTGTAATTCACACTGTTTAAAAACATAGTTAACGGCTGCAAACAGTCGCTCTAAGTCCTGAATTGTATAGAAAATTTTATTGTGAGTAAAGATTTCTAATTTGAGCTTGCCAAACTGCCACATTGCCCCATTAGAAACAATACCAAAGATAGTTTGTTCCGGTTCATTGTTAAGTCGCTGCACGGCGATCATTTCTGCCAAACACTGCCCCCATCCTTCATCAAATGCGCTCTCTTTCTTGGCTTCAACTAATATGAAATAGGGCTTGTCAAAAACTACTGTGCCGAGGGGGGAGCGCTTCGCCAATATATAATCTGGAATTCCTGACAGATTCTCATTATAGACTAAGGTTTGGTGACTCCAGAGGAGAAAATTACTGCGATAATTTTTCCAAACTTCTTTTAATACAGGGTAAATGATATTTTCACAAATGGCGATTTCCGAGTTGTCAAATACTCCCTCATTGAAAATCAATTCTAATTCATTCCGAAAAACGTCGCTGACTGCAAATTCTGTTTCGATAATGAAATTTTCCCGCCGATAATTAATTTGGAATTCTTTGGCGACCGCGCTGATACTTTTATAATTGCTAAAAGGCATTGCTTAACTTCTCTCAGGGCTTATGCAAACAATGGTTTGATATCATGTCGGATCGATTGACTATAATATAGCGACCAGGGCGGGTTTTTGAGATTGTCAATTATTGGCGAGTATTGTTGGTGAACCCGCCCCTACCATATTGGGTAATCGACCGCATATGAAATTAAACAAATGATTAATAACTAAGAAATAAGCCGCCTAAAATTAGCCCGATCGCAATTAACGCCACCCAGATAAACCTATTATCTTTCGTATTAACCTGACTCAAATCTACAGGCTCTGGTACGACTGGCTTGGGTTTAGCGTACTTGATATCAGCGTTCGGATTAGCTTGAAAACTGATTGATTGATTTTCATCTAAAGCTGCCAAATCAGGGATTTTCACCATCCATTCAGGAGGGATAGTGAGTTTGGGAGCTTCGAGAATGAACAGCAAGCGCTTTGCTTGTTGGCGGGTTTCTTGGCGGGGATGGCGGGTGAGCTTGCGGCAAAGCTCGATCGCCCTTTCTGTGTTGCCAGAGGCTTCGTAGGCTGTCACTAGCCACATCTGCACCTCACCGCCCAACCGGGAATTTCGATCGACTAAACCGGTAGCTGTTTCTAAACTCTGCACAGCTTGAGCATACCGGCCACTCTCAAAAGCTACTTGCCCAGCTTGGTACTCAGTTTGAACAATTTCTAACTTTTCTGAAGTCACGAGCACCCACCCAATTCACAAATATTAATTCCCTAATTCCCCAAACGCTAGAATTCGCTGTTGTGTTGCGATCTATTCGATTCTGCATCCCGTTTTGAATCCAATAGCTCAAATCGGTCTACTTTAATGACAGGGGACGATCGGTTTGCCCCAGTGTTGCGATCTTGCCAGCGGTCGAACTTCAACGAACCCTTGACACCAATCAACCGACCCTTGCGAATATAGTCAGCAGCTATTTGTGCATCCTTGCCCCACAGTTCCAAATTGAACCAGTCTGGCTGATCGCTGCTCTTGGATGTGCGGTTGACTGCCAGCGTCAATCTGCACTTAACTGTACCCGACTCAAAATACTTCACGTCCGGGTCGCCGCCGACGCGGCCTACTAAAGTCACAACATTAAGACTCATAAACTTTTTTGGGAATGTGGTCGATCGGTGATGTAGTTAAACAGTCCACACGCGCCTTAGCCTCCAAACTGAACTTGGAACAGCGCTTGTGAGGCTTCATCCTGATTGTACACCCAGTTAGGAGAACATATTGATGGTGGATGATTGGCGAGTCTGCGCTCAACCTGAGCTCGACAATGTACATTTCTGACTAGACTCAGGATGAAAAACGTAATAGAATCCACCTCGGTTACACTTTTGTAACAACATTATTGCACACAATAGTATTTTAGTTTTTGGGGGGGGTACGAATCAGTGGGTCTTCTCAATCGATTTTCGTTATCTAGAGATATGGGTATCGACCTCGGTACTGCTAACACGCTCGTTTATGTATCGGGCAAAGGTATTGTTCTGCAGGAACCTTCTGTAGTGGCGATCGACCAAGAGTTAAAAATACCGCTGGCTGTTGGAGAAGAAGCTAAAAAAATGCTCGGCCGCACGCCAGGGAATGTCATAGCACTGCGCCCGCTTCGCGACGGGGTAATTGCAGACTTCGATACGGCCGAACTAATGCTCAAGACTTTTATCCGCAGGGTTCACGAAGGCCGAAGCTTAGTTTCGCCACGGATCATTATTGGCATCCCCAGCGGTGTCACCGGAGTCGAGAGGCGTGCTGTCATTGAGGCGGCGACTCAGGCCGGTGCTAGAGAAGTACGGTTAATTGATGAACCCATCGCGGCGGCGATCGGGGCTGGACTGCCTGTTGCTGAGGCGACTGGCAATATGATTATAGATATAGGCGGAGGTACTACGGAAGTTGCGGTTTTGAGTTTGCAAGGTACGGTGATCAGTGAGTCTGTGCGGGTAGCCGGCGATGAACTCAATGAGGCGATCGTCCAATACATGAAAAAAGTTCACAATTTGGTCATCGGCGAACGCACTGCTGAAGAAATTAAGATTCAGGTTGGTTCTGCATATCCAACTCCAGAGGATGACGATGTAATGATGGAAGTGCGGGGCTTGCACTTACTGTCGGGTTTGCCGCGAACTGTTACGATCAAAGGCCCAGAAATTCGCGAAAGTATGTCGGAACCGCTTTCAGTAATTGTGGAAGCTGTCAAGCGTACATTGGAACGCACCCCGCCGGAATTAGCAGCAGATATTATTGACAGGGGAATTATGCTGGCTGGTGGTGGCGCGCTGATGAAAGGTTTAGATACTCTGATCAGTCACGAAACAGGAATTGTCACTCACGTGGCCGCCGATCCGCTGTGCTGCGTGGTTTTGGGAACTGGTAGAGTATTGGAAAACAAACAGTTGGAACGGGTTTTCAGCGGGCAGTCGTCGCGTAATATGTAGTTAACAAATTTGGGATTGTGGATTTAGAAATACGGCTGCAATCTCAAATCTAAAATCCTGACTTAACAATTTTAGATTAGTGAAATTATGCTAAAAAATACATTCCGAAAGTGGTGGGATCTGCGGCTGCAAATAGCTCTTTTAGGTTTAGCTGTAACTGCCGCTTGGGGAGTTCGACAAACACAAGGTGCGGCAGTATTTGAAGTTTACAATTGGGTGACTCGTCCGTTTCACGCCAACGGCTCTGGACAAGAGGAACTCATCTCGGCGCGAACTCAAGAATTGCAAGCCCAACTATTAGAAGCAGAGACTCAAAATCAAAAGCTAAAAGAGCTTTTAGGTTACGTTTCTGCTAAGAAACCTAAAGGGATTGTAGCTCCTATTGTTGGTCGCAGCGCCGACCACTGGTGGCAGCAAGTAACCTTGGGGCGCGGCAGTAATGATGGCATTAAAACAGATTTTACTGTGATGAGTCCCGGCGGTTTAGTAGGCAGAGTAGTCAGCGTTACTCCTAATACTAGCTTGGTGCTGTTAGTCAGCGACGCTACGAGTCAATTGGGTGTGGGAATTACCCGCAGTCGTCACATGGGTTTTATGCGTGGGAAAGGCGGAAATCAGGCGGTGATGGAGTTTTTTGAGAATGTTCCCAATGTCAAGCCTGGGGATGTGGTTTCAACTTCTTCTTACAGTCAGTTGTTCCCTCCTGGTTTGCCGGTGGGAAAAGTGGTTTCGGTGGATATGAATAAAACTCCGGCTCCAGAGGCTGTGGTTGAGTTTTCTGCACCGATGAATGCTCTGGAGTGGGCGGTGGTTTACCCCCACTCTAAGCAAGCCGAACCGAAGGATTCGCAGAGTCAATCTTCTGCACCATCTGAGGGAGCACAGCAACAATGAAAGCTTTATATCGGATGTCTTCGCGATCGCGCCCATTTCTTAACTTCGCAGTTACATTTCTATCTGTGATGCTGTGCATACTGATATTGCCCACTCGGATGCCGGGAATGGAATTGTTGGGAATTGGGCCTAACTGGCTGTTAATTTGGTTGGTAGCTTGGAGTATTAAGCGGAAACGTACAGTTTGGGGAGCCGCTAGCATGGGCTTGGTTTTGGGGTTCCTTCAAGATGCGATGACGGCTCCTCATCCCAGCCACGCTGTCAGTCTAGTTGTTGTAGGAGTCTTAACAGTTGTTTTGCAGAAAACCTGGTCGATTCCGGTAGATATTGTTGAGAGAGATCCGATTCCGATCGCGTTAATTGTGTTTGGGATGGCGGTGGTAGCGGAAACGGTGATGGGGCTGCAATTTTTTTCTATGGGCGATCGGGCTTTACTGGAAATTTGGAGCTATCACCAGCGAGTGGCTTTGTGTTCTGCTATTCTTAGCAGTCTTTGGGCTCCGGTGATTTATTTTCCGCTCAATCGCTTGTGGGAAATGACCAGGAATGTAGAAAAATCTTAGTCATTAGTCATTAGTCATCAGTCATTAGTCATTAGTCATTAGTCATTAGTCATTAGTCATCAGTCATTAGTCATTAGTCATTCGTTAACAGTCATTAGTCATTCGTTAACAGTCAACAGTCATTCGTTAACAGTCAACAGTCATTCGTTAACAGTTAACAGTTAACCGTTAACAGTCAACAGTCAACAGTCAACAGTCAACAGTTAACTGTAGTCATTCTACTATTACTTGTTGCGCCGAACCTAATAAGTGATGAACGGCAATAATCAAATCGCTGAGAATGAAATTAGGCTGGTGCTTTTGCAGTTGATAGCGGCTGCGAATTCCGCAGGTAACGGCAATTGTAGGTATTCCCAATGCTTTTCCTGCGAGGATGTCTGCTTCTGTATCTCCGATCATCCAAGCCGAACCCAGCGATGACTCAAATTCTTCTGCCACTTCAGCCAACAATTCAGTTTTTAAGGCTGTATAGTTGTGATAGGCCGCATCCGCCATCTGAGTTCCGCGAATGCTGGTAAACAGTCTGGCTAAACCGTAATTTTGTAACAGTTGAACGGCTTGATTTCTCGGCCGCAGGGTGACTAAAATCAGTCGCACGCCGCGGGAGTGCAGAAGTCCGATCGCCCATTGCACTCCCGGCTGGATGCGATCTAAGTGCAACAAGTCTGGCTGATTGACAATTTGACTGACGCATCCTAAAAAAACGTTAATTTCTTCTCCCGACAAGCCGGAACTTTTGGCTATTTCAGCATCGGGCACGCGGTTTTGCTTCATTTGCCAAAATTGCTGTTTGCTGAGGATTTGAAGGTTGAGGTTGATTCCCCGATCGAGATAAGCTGCTTGAGTATCGGCCAATCCCTGTTGATAGGTGGCATAGTAGCGATCGGAAACATCGACTATGGGCCCGTCTAAATCGCAAAATACCGTCATCCGGGGGGACGAGTCAGCCTCTGATGGTAGGTTGTACTGAAGGTTTTCCGAGTCTTGGGCGACAGCAGTTAACATAAAACGTTAAGTAAATCTAGGGAGTTATACATTTCTTGACTGTAGCAAAAAATGTATAAGTTATAATACATAAATTTTAATGCTTTTATTAAAAAAACCTATGAATTTTTTGAAGATTGGGATCAATAAGGGCGATCGAGCCTGCGCGTCGATAAAATTCAGAGAAAAAGTGATTTTTGTGGCTGTTAATATGTGCTTTAGCCATTAAAGTTTAGAATTAAGTTTTTAGTCTTCTGTAATTTACCCATGCTCAAACAAAGCGATTTTGTTAGGAATTCGGACACTAATCGAGTAGAGGTGCTGTCCGAAGCACTGCCTTACATTCAACACTTTGCCGGTCGCACCATAGTGGTCAAATATGGCGGTGCGGCGATGAAAGATAGCAATCTCAAAGACAAGGTGGTTCGGGATATTGTGCTGCTAGCTTGCGTGGGGATGCGTCCGGTTGTGGTTCACGGCGGCGGCCCGGAAATTAATATTTGGCTCGAAAAATTAGGAATTGAGCCGCAATTTAAGGATGGTTTGCGGGTGACTGATGCGGCGACAATGGAAGTTGTAGAAATGGTTTTGGTGGGTAAAGTAAATAAGGAAATTGTTTCGTTAATCAACCAAGCTGGCGGCAAAGCAGTGGGATTGTGCGGCAAGGATGCCAACCTGATTCAAGCTCGTCCAGATGGGCGGGAAGGAATTGGGTTTGTGGGTGAAGTCAGCGGCGTGAAAATCCAGATTTTGGAATCTTTGGTGAACAGCGGCTATATTCCGGTGGTGTCGAGCGTGGCCGCCGATGAAAACGGTCAATCTTACAACATTAATGCTGACACGGTAGCTGGGGAAATTGCCGCTGGTTTGGGAGCAGAAAAGTTGATTTTGATGACAGATACTGCGGGAATTTTAGAGGATTATCACAAACCAGAGAGTCTGATTGCTAAGTTAGATATTCAGGAAGCGAGACAGTTGGTTGAGTCGGGAGTTGTGTCTGGGGGCATGATTCCGAAAGTTAACTGTTGTGTGCGGAGTTTGGCTCAGGGTGTGAAGGGTGCTCACATTATTGATGGTCGAATTCCTCATGCTTTGCTGCAAGAAATATTTACCGATGCGGGGATTGGGTCGATGATTGTGGCTTCTGAGTTTAGTAGCGCGAACTTAAGGCCCAAGTAAGGGGTAAATCCTAGCGTGGGGAGGGCGGGTGCGTGAAATGGGTAAACTCGCTGCGATCGCGTATATCCTAACTAAACCTGCCCCTAAAAACCTTGAGAAGGTACTTCTAGGAAATTACTTCAACTACTTCTAACCGTTGTTGGATTTCAGCTTTTCTTAAACTATGATCAAGCACTTTAGAGTTTTGGATTCTGTTGCGATTCTCAAGCCGATTGCCAATACGCGATTAGCGCTAGTGGAACCAGAATACGCATCTATTTCTAGTTTACCAGTTGGACTTGTGGGAACTATTGTTGAAGTGTATGATACGGGAAAGGAATGTCAGTATTTAGTGGAGTTTGCTGATAGTCAAGGGAGTGAATATGCTATGGCTATGTTGAAAGCTGATGAAATTTTAGTTCTGCAATATGAACTTGCAGTTGCTTAGTAATGTGAGGACAATAGAAGGTAAGGATTCAGGTCAAAAAAGACTTAAGTATCAAAAGCTGGTAAAATAAACGAATGAAAAAGCCCGCAGCCACCAGACAGAAAGAAAAAATCCAAATCGAGCAGTTGAGCCAAGCTGAACTGGTATAACTGGTAATGGGGCTGCAAAAAATAATTGAAGAATTGCAAGAAAAACTAGCCATTGCTACGGGAAAAAGTCGAACCACCAGTCAGACTTCTTCGATTCCTCCATCACACGATAGAAGTGGGAGTAGGAACACTCCAAAAGACCAATCAACGAGTAGCAGCAGCGGTAAAGCCAGCTATAAATGCACTGTGGAAATGGGCGTGCAATCAAATGTTCATGTAGATGAAACGCTAAGAGTGTTTGATGGGGGTTAAAGAAGGGCTATGGGCGGCTAGTGGAGAGGGATTCTGTTTATTCCATTCCGCGGATACTTTTGTGACGTGTGGAACTAGAAACCATGCTGGGTACAGAATTTGCTGGGGTCTTAAGCTCAGATGATTTCAGCGTTTATAATGGTGGCACAATCACAGCTCAACAGAAGTGTCTAAGCTGTTGTGCATTTAAAACGCATATTGGTATAATATAACATAATGATATTCAGAAAAAGTGAATGCCTGCTAAAAACTTTCTCAGTTCCGAGACAAAGTAAACTCTGCAACAAGCATTAAAAGACCATGAGCATCCAGACATTCGACAAAGAGCGTTAATATTTTTATTACTAAACAACGGAAATACACAAGCTCAGACTGCTGAACTAATTGGATGTTCTCTCATAAAAGTTGCCTACGGTCGCATTCATGGTCATCCTGATAATTTAGACAGTTTTAAAGATAATAGGATGAAGGGTAATTACCGAAAAGCCACATAAAAATACATTGATTTACTTTTAGAAACAGTTGAAATAGAGCCTGAGAAATATGGTTATGAGTTCGGAATATGGACAACAGCTAGACTTGCAATACATCTAGGAGAGCAGACAGGAATAGAGCTGAGTAGTACCCTATTTAGGAGGATTTTAAACTCAAAAAAGTATGTTTCCCTTTCGGCTAAATATAGCTTAGAGTCTAAGCAAAATACCGTATAAAGGGGTTGATTTAAAGATAAATTAGCGGAGTATCTAAAAATAGAAAAGTAATATCCAAACCTTTTGCAGGTATGGTTTTAGAACGAGAGTGGATTTAGTTTAAGGGTGATTAGAAGGAAGAACTGGTGTATAAAAGTAACTCGAAGTAACATTCATAGGAGAGCGACGAAAAAGTCGTATTAATGTTATGGGTGGAGTAAGATATTAAGATAAAAAAATGGGTATATTTTATTCCCTCTGGGAATTATGCTAATTTTTATGCAGTGCTGAAAATTCTTTATGAAGATTTAAAATCCGAGTGGATATTGCAAGGAAATTTAGCGGAACACTTTAAAGATAAAGGCTGTAAGTTTGTGATAATTTTGGACAACGCTAGTTTTCATAAAAAAGCAGAGACTTTGCAGAAAATAGCGTCAGAAATGCCGAATCTAATCATAGAGTTTTTGCCCAAATATAGCCCGGACTATAACGTAGTTGAATTAGTATGGCATTCCGCCAAGGAATATGTTGCTAATAGATTATTTGAATTGAAAAACTAGAATCACTGTTACATAAACTTTTAAATGAGGGCGGGCTAAGAGTGCCCAACCCTACTCCCTACAAGAAAATTTACTCTTTGTGGAATAGGCCGGAAAGCTTGTTGTTAAGAATGATGCAATATTGTGGGAGTAATTGATATCTGCTGGCATTTTCCCCAAACCTGTAGAGGCGAGTTTTACCAACTATAAATTGCGTGAACTAACCTGACGGTCAACTGGGTACAGTTAGACCGCAGGCTTCTTTTTCCTTTTTTTCAAAGGCTTTTTTGAG
>NZ_JAUBPB010000084.1:0-26328 GCF_036700545.1 Microcoleus sp. SVA1B4 | reverse complement strand
GTCCCGCCCGTCCTTTTTGGACGGGCGGGACGCCCATCCCACAATAACAATTAAAATTGTAAGTTATTTAATTCGCGCTCCTAACTTATTTTATGAATTCCTGCAACAGCGATGCCCACTCAGCTTCGCAGAATCGTCAACAATCACGAACGGCGCAAGCGGATTTACGCAGATAAAGAGAGGTAGAGACGTTTATTATTCCATTTTCCCTGAAACATCATTACTCTTTCAGCAATGCTGTGGGTTAATAGTAGCGCCGATTACAAAACTTGCCTGGGGGCGATCGGAATTTCAATAATAAACTCGCTGCCCTCTCCGGGTGCAGAAACGCAAGTCAATTTTCCGCCGTGAGAACTGACAACAATCGAGTGAGAAATAGACAATCCCAAACCAGTTCCCGAACCCACGGGTTTAGTTGTAAAAAATGGGTCGAATATCTTGTGCAGCACCTCAGTGTTCATCCCCGGCCCGCTGTCGGCAATTCTAATTATGACAGAATTCCTGTCTTTCACCTCTGTAGAAATTGTAATCGTAGGCTGTTGATGAGAGTTTTCCGGGCAATCCCTTGCGACGAGGAGAGCATCGATCGCATTTGTGAGAATATTCATAAATACCTGATTCAACTGAGACGCATAACAAGTAATTAGGGGTAGCGTGCTGTAATTTTTAATCACCTCAATTCCCAAACGCCCGCCCTCTTTTCTCAGGCGCGGTTGCAGCAACATCACCGTACTGTCGATGCCTTGATGGATATCTACCGACTTCATTTGCGCTTCGTCGAGGCGCGAGAAATTCCGCAAGCTTAGCACAATATCCCGGATTCTTTCCGCTCCTACTTTCATAGAATCCAGCAGCTTTTGCAAATCCTCGCTCAAAAATTCCAGCTCAATTGTTTCTATTTCTTCGAGAATTTCCTCAGCAGGTTCTGGATAGTGCTGCTGGTAAAGCTCAATCAATTTTAGCAAGTCTTTAACGTATTCGCTAGCCGGATTAAGATTGCCGTAGATAAAACTTACAGGATTATTAATTTCGTGAGCTACACCAGCAACCATTTGCCCCAAACTAGACATCTTTTCCGTTTGGATTAATTGAGCTTGAGTTAGTTTAAGTTCGCGCAAAGTTTGTTCTAAACGCTCGTTCTTTTCATTTAACTCCTGCGTCCGCTCTTGCACTTTCTGTTCAACCGAATTATAAAGTAGAGCATTTTCCAAAGAAATAGCAACTTGGGAAGAAAGCAACCTTAAAACTTCCAATCTGTGGGGAGTAAATGCTCCGACAGTCAAATTGTTTTCTAAATAAAGAATGCCGATCAGTTTGCCTTGATTGATGATTGGAGTACACAAAATAGATTGCAGTTGATGTTTAGCGATGTAAGGATCGGCTGTGAATAGTCCCTCAGCTGCCGCATTGCTCAACACCAAATCCGAGCGAGTTCTTTCCACATAATTAATCACCGTCACAGGTAAATCCTGATAGTCTCCAACAGGCGTAAATTGCAGCACAGCTACATCTTCAGCAAATACTGACGCTTTAGCTGAAATCAACAGTTTACCATCTCTAACTAAAATCAGAAAACCTAATTGAGCCCCCGCATTTTCTAAGGAGATTCTCATCAAAGAAGCCAGCAACTTATCGAGGACAATTTCGCTAGAAATCGCCAAAGATGCTTTCATTACCGTCGCCAAATCCAGCACTCTCGCATCGCTGCCCGTAGAAGTATGAATAGTTGTGGTAGTTTGATTGTTGTTAAAACTGCCGTTGATCGGCGTCATTTCCCGCAACTGCGGATACTTCTGTTCTAAATCTTCTACTTTGCGAACTGCACCCCAGCGCAAGTAGCACGAGTGAGCTTCGCGCAAGTGGATTTTGGCATATTGATACTTGCCTTTACTCAACCAAAACTTAGCTGCTAGTTCATTAGCTAGGGCTTCATTTTGGACAAATTCATTGTCTTGGGCTAAATTTATAGAGAAATCGTACAGTTCTACAGCTTCAGAATCTTTCTTGGAAATTCGGGCTATTTCTGCTTGTACTAAAAGGTACTTGTGCAGAAAATTTTCTGCACAGTTATCTGCCCAAATTTTCATCTGTTTTTGGTTTTCCTCTAACTTTTCCAAGTATTCCTTTTGCTTGTCTTCTGAAACATTTGGGAAAACGGCGGCTAAAGTTAGAGAAAAGAAAAAATTCCATTCAGTAGCGGGTATGGCTCCGGTAATAAAAGATAGCTGTTTTTCTACTTCAAAAGCTAGTTGTAGCGCTTCGTTGAAGTTGCCGTACCAGTACATTACCTGGCATTTGCGAATCTGATAAAGGCAGAGCGAGTACAAATTTTGATGAGCTTGACAGTTGTGTACGTATTCAGCTTCGCTGATATCTTCGCTTTCAAATACAAACTTTTCAGGAGTTAGTTTGCTCAAGTTACGCAGGATTAACTCTACTCCTAATAAGATATCGGTTACGAGCTGATTTTTGGTCTTTTGGCTGAACTGCAAATACCTGCTCGTGTCGGCAAGAATTTGCGAGATTTCTTTACCTTGAAAAAATGAGTTAGCTATGCGGTTGGACAGGATATAACCGGCATACTCTAAATCTCCTGATTCTAAAGCTGCTTGATATCCTTCATTGCTGATTGCGTGGGAA
The DNA here is from genome assembly GCF_036700545.1 of Microcoleus sp. SVA1B4. NCBI lineage: Bacteria > Bacillati > Cyanobacteriota > Cyanophyceae > Oscillatoriales > Microcoleaceae > Microcoleus > Microcoleus sp. SVA1B4. Next base: position 23,688 of record NZ_JAUBPB010000084.1, on the reverse strand, counting down.
TCTTTGATGTGGTTGAACCAGTAATAAAAAATACTGACCAAGGATGAACAGGCTCTGCATTTTAAGCCTATATTGCCAGATTTTTCGCTGAGATTCAGCGAGAGCAAGCCGAATTGATACGCAGCTTTGTAATCTCCCGAAACTGCGTTTAAGAACATACCGTAGCCAGCATAGCAAAGAGAAGCTTCGGGTACTAAACCGTATTGTAGAGAAAGATTGACTCCTTTTAAAACGCTGACTTTCCACAAGTCGGGATTTTTGAGGTACGCCGATGTCAGCAAGTTGGTAATTAATTTGACTGCAACTTTTTTATCGGGTACAGTCATTTCGGGGGCGTCAATTAGGGAAGCTATTTCTCTACCTGCTAAAATATTCGTGGCTGTTGCAAATTCTTCGGATATGACTTTTTGTAGCCCGTCTAGCGGCAAGTCAATTCCGAGCAAGTCCAAAGCTTTGATTCCAGCTTTAACGGCTTCTTCGTACTTTGCCCGCAGGGTGTACTGCACGATCAGCAGGTTGTAAATTTCTACCTTTTCTAAGGGCGATCGCGCTTTTTCCAGAGTTATATTAATAAATTCTTCAGAATTCTCGAAATAACCGTTTAAATACTCAACATTTGCCCGCTCCATGTGCAAGGCAAAAGCTAAATCGTAGTGGGCATCCCAAATATCGGCGCTCAAACCGTCCATGCCTGCGGTTAAATACTGCAAGGCAGCAACATAAGCAGTGGCATCTTTGGCTCTGCGGGCTGCGTCTAAATTCAGCGTTGCCAGTTCAATTAATTCTCGATCTTCTTTAATTAGCGATCGAGCTACATTCAAGTGATCGACTAATTCAAAGATTCTGTCAGCGCGATATTCAGCCGGAGTGTTTTCTAGGATTTGCCTGCCTATTTTCAGGTGAACTGCCTTTTTTTGCGAGTCGTCGATCAGAGCATAAGCTGCTTGCTGTACGCGATCGTGCAAAAATTTATAATTCAGAATTAATAGCGGAAACAGCACGTAATCTAATGACTTGCTTTCCAATTCCGAAGTTGGCAGAATCAGTCCCGACTTAATCGCGGGCAACAGGTGAGAAAAAGTTTCCGAGGCTTCTTTTTCATTAATTAAAGAAAGAGTATTCAAGTCAAATTCGTTGCCCAAACAAGCCACCAAACGCAAAACTTGCTGCGTTGAGCTTGGCAGTTTTCTCAATTTTTGTACCATCAAATCTACTACATTGTCAGTGATAGCGCACTGCTCAATTTGAGTCATATCCCAATGCCAGCCGCCCTTGCTCCCCGACTGTGGCGGATGAAAAACTAGCAAGTTTTCCTGATACAATGTTTGCAGAAATTGATTGACAAAAAAAGGATTACCGTCAGTTTTGCTGATTACCAATTCAGCTAAGGGTTTGACAGATTCTCGATCGCTGTGCAAAGTCTCGGCAATCAAATGAGTTATGTTTTCCACCCCCAGCGGCGACAAAGCAATCTGATTAATGATAGCTTCCTGATTTCGCAGCGTCTCCAAAGTCATCATTAAAGGATGAGTAGGACTAACTTCATTATCCCGATAAGCACCAATTAAAAACAGATATTGCGTAGCTTCATCTGTCATCATCAATTCGATCAGCTTGAGAGTAGCCGAATCAGCCCACTGCAAATCGTCGAGAAAAATGACCAGCGGATGTTCTGGCTGGCAAAATACGCGAATGAAATTTTGAAATACTAAATTAAAGCGGTTCAGAGATTCCGTCGGCCCCAATTCAGCTACAGGAGACTGAGCTCCGACAATTAGTTCAACTTCGGGGATGACATCAATAATAATTTGCCCATTTTGACCGAAGGAATTGCGGAGTTTTTCGCGCCAAACTGCTAATTGAGCTTCGCTTTCAGTTAACAGTTGCCGCACCAATTCCGAAAAAGCGCTGACAACGGCAGAGTAAGGAATAGTCCGCTTGTACTGGTCAAACTTTCCCCAAATAAAATATCCACGTCGGCGGGTAATCGGTTTGTCTAAAATCTTCACCATTGCAGATTTGCCAATGCCGGAATAACCGGCAATCAGCATCATCTCGCTCCGGGATTTATGCTGTCCTCTCGCCAAAACTGACAAGGGAATTTCTTTTTTCGATTTGCTCTCTTTTTTGATGACAGAAATTTGAGAATCGTCGGTGCGGTAGCCTCGATTATTTGTTGCTGCTACCCGTTCAAAGGCCGCTAAAAGAGTTTCAACTTCTCGCTGTCTGCCGTAAAGTTTTTGAGGTATTTGAAATTTGTCTGAAATATCTTGGCTGCCGAGAGGAAAATCGGAAACAAACCCAGATGTTTGCCACTGAAACAGGCAGGATTCCAAATCTGCTTTTAGTCCCCAAGCACTTTGATAGCGCTCCTCAGCGGTTTTTGCTAACAATTTCATCACAATATCTGAAACAGTTTTAGGAATTTCTGCGGCTATTTCAGCGAGAGGTACTGGCTGTTTGGCTATGTGACAGTGAACTAACTCCATGGGATCTGTAGTGGGAAAAGGGAGTTGTCCTGCCAGGATTTCATAGAAGGTCACGCCGAGGGAATAAAAGTCGGTGCGGTAATCGACTACCCGGTTCATTCTGCCGGTTTGTTCGGGCGACATATAGGCTAAAGTGCCTTCTAAAAAATTAGGGTTTTTATTGGGAATATTTTCCAGGTTGGATGCTGTTGAGATGCTGAAATCTATGAGTTTCACTTGTCCTGTAGCAGGATTAAAAACTATATTAGAGGGATTTATATCTTTATGAATTACATTTTTTCCGTGAATTTCTCCCAAAGTTTCAGCAACTTTGATGGCAGTAGTCAGAAATCCTAAAATGGTAAATTTTTGGGAACCCATAAATATTTTTAAAGATTCCCCGCCAAAATCTTCTAAGATCATTGCCAGACTATTTCTAACCTGTTGCAACTTATACACTTTCACAACTCCGTCCAACAGGCTTAAGTTGGCAGTGATCTCATATTCGCGCTTGTATCTATTCAGTTCTTCGGGAGTCGGATAGTCTTCTTTGATAAGTTTGATAATAACAGGTTGGTTGTTCTGCTCGTTGTGGCCGCGGTAAACCAGGGAAGTGCTGCTTTCATAAATGAGAGCGAGAACTGCAACGCCGGGAATTGCCATCATAGTTGGGTTCTCTCAAATTAGGTGTGCTTGGTCAATGTTACAGGACTTACGCGCGGCGGGCTAGAAACCGGGTTTCTTCGTTGCTAGTCGTTGACAAACCCAAGATTTTTTCGTGTAAATCGGGTTTCTTTTCGTAAATCCTATGTTATTTTTCATTATCGCTCAAGAGCTATCTTTTGGGATGTGTGGGAAAGCAGGCCTTGACAGCAAAGAGCTACTGCTGACAAAAGCACGCTGGGGCTTTCGTCACCTCAGCATTTAGGTAAACAAAATCACAAATACAGGATTTGTGCAAGGATTTACTCTAATGCTCGATCGCCATATTGACAACTAAATCATCTCAGATTCCAAGCAATCGCTTGACTTTCGTGGAGCTTCACCACATCTCGTGAAAATACGCAAGTGCTGAAAGATTTATTTTTTCCGGCGATCGGGCACGAATTTGGGGTGCTTCAAAAAAACCGGGCAGTGCAAATCTTAACTATAATTCGCTACCGAGGCGCGGAGGGAGTTAAGTGTTGCTTCGGAATCTGCAATTTCCTTCAGTTCTATCTATTTTGATCGCTCGACTAACAATATTAACTGACCGAAAGCATCCAGGATACAAGCCCCCTGATTCATTCCTTCCCAGACTCAGAACCCAGAAATAAAAAACCTGTATCCGATAAACAAACCCCCGAATTTATCCGTGGGGTCAATTCTAAAATCTAAAATCTAAAATCTAAAATCTAAAATCGATTGACCGTTTGACCAGGGTAAATTTGACAAAAAATGCAGAATTATTGCACCTTGTCTGGTGCGCGGCAGCGAACCCTACATTAATCAAATTTGCCTAACTCTTAAGAAAAGTTGAGGAAAGATTAAGAATTATTGCCATAAAACCCAGGTAAAGTTGTTTGAATTGCGAGTCAAATCCCAAGCAGGCAAAGCGTTTGAGCATTTCCTAAATCTGTAAATTCTCAGAAAATTAGTATTTCTCAAGGATTCAACCGGTGAGAAAATCAGAAACAACCTTAAAATTTAGCAGTAATCGCCCGATCGGGCAATTCTCAACCAGCATCAGGAAAAATACCTATGAAATTGGCTTATTGGATGTACGCAGGCCCAGCCCACATCGGCACTCTGCGCGTTGCGACTTCCTTCAAAAACGTCCATGCGATCATGCACGCACCCATAGGAGACGACTATTTCAACGTCATGCGTTCCATGCTGGAGAGGGAACGGGATTTCACCCCGGTAACTACCAGCGTCGTTGACAGACACGTACTGGCGCGGGGTTCGCAGGAACGGGTGGTGGACAACATCACCCGCAAAGACAGAGAAGAGCACCCAGATTTAATCGTGCTCACCCCGACTTGCACCTCCAGCATTCTGCAAGAAGACTTGGAAAACTTCGTGGAACGAGCTCAATTGGATGCTAAAGGCGATGTATTGCTGGCGGATGTTAACCATTATCGGGTAAACGAACTGCAAGCTGCCGATCGCACTTTGGATCAAATCGTCCAATTTTACATTAACAAAGCCCGCAAAAAAGGCGATTTAGTAGAAGCCAAAAGCGAAAAACCATCTGTCAACATTATCGGTATGTCTACCCTGGGTTTCCACAACCAGCACGACTGCACTGAGTTGAAGCGTTTGATGGCAGATTTGGGCATTGAAGTCAACGAAGTTATTCCCGAAGGTGCTTCGGTTCACAACTTGAAAAGACTGCCGCGCGCTTGGTTTAACTTGGTTCCTTATCGGGAATTGGGGATGATGGCTGGGGAGTATTTGCAAAAAGAATTCGGTACGCCGATGGTGGATATTACGCCGATGGGTGTGGTAGAAACTGCGCGCTGTATCCGCAAGATTCAGCAAGTTTTGAATGCTCAAGGTGCGGATGTTGATTACGAAAATTTTATTGACCAACAAACTCGATTTGTGTCGCAGGCTGCTTGGTTTTCGCGATCGATCGACTGCCAAAACTTAACCGGCAAAAAAGCCGTCGTATTTGGCGATAATACGCACGCTGCGGCGATGACGAAGATTTTGGCTCGCGAGATGGGAATCCACGTTGTGTGGGCTGGAACCTACTGCAAACACGACGCTGATTGGTTCCGGGAACAGGTAAGCGAGTATTGTGATGAAGTGCTGGTGACGGATGATCACGGGGCGATCGGGGATGCGATCGCCAAAGCGGAACCTTCGGCAATTTTCGGCACACAAATGGAACGCCACGTAGGTAAGCGGTTGGATATTCCCTGCGGCGTAATTGCTGCACCGATTCACGTCCAAAATTTCCCGATCGGCTACAAGCCATTTTTGGGTTATGAAGGCACGAATCAGTGCGTAGATTTGGTCTACAATTCCTTTACTTTGGGAATGGAAGACCACTTGCTGGAAATCTTCGGCGGCCACGATACCAAGGAAGTGATTACGAAGGGAATTTCGGCTGATTCTGATATGGGTTGGACGAAGGATGGACAGGCTGAGTTGAATAAAATCCCTGGTTTTGTGCGGGGTAAGGTGAAGCGGAATACTGAGAAGTTTGCGCGCGATCGGGGGATTGATAAGATTACCGTTGAGGTGCTTTACGCAGCGAAGGAATCTGTCGGGGCGTAGGTTATTGGTGGGGTGGGCATTTGCCCACCTTTCTGCTAATCTATTGAATCCCAATCTTAGTAAACTTAAAATCTTTCCAACCAGTTTTCCAAAGCTAAGTCTATCAAAATTTCTAATTGTGTAGATTGGTTTGTTACAGTTGCCGGGTTTATAAACTTTTCAAAATTTTGAAAGTTATAAAAAGTTGACACCCCTCTTTTACCTTGAGGGATATAGCCTGCTAAGATAACATTCTGCAACTCATCAGCAAGGACTTGCATTCTGCCTAGAGGTTGCCTGTAACTTACTGATTGTTTATCAGGGATGGGTAGATACAAGTAAATTCCCGGATAATTTGATGAATTAGCCCGATTCATTTTTGATGAACTGCTATGACGAATTTCAGCACAAATTTTACTTTGACCGCGACCATACTTAACAACACCACTAGCAGTGATTTCCTGAATTTTCTCATGGAAACAAAGAATCTGTTCTCTAATTTTAAGAACTTTTTCCTGATGATCAGAAGTGCATTCTGCCATAATATTAGACAATGCTTTGGGTGGTTCCGGTAAATTTGCTGCTATATCCCAAACATCTTCTTTACTGTGTTGAAACTCTGCACTAAAAACTTTACCTGTATCTATATTATTAAAATTTATAAAAAGTTTATTTTCCTCTTGAATTACCTCAAATTTCAATAACTCAAAAGATAGTTGGCTGTACTTTATATCTATTAAGTTTTGTTTGTGAAAACTAGGTGCAATCGCGATCAACCTAATAGGTTTGATATAATCAATTTCCCGATCGTATGGTTGAAACTGAATCAAATTACTATAATAACGAGTTAATTGCTGAATAAGACTTCTATCTGCCTCATTTTTTAGCTCTTGCACTACTAACTGTTTATTTTCATCTATTGCCAAAATATCGCAAACTTCTCCGTTAACTGTATGTTGACGGTTCAAAGGTGTTAGTCCAAACAAACAATCCAAGTTATCATATACAAAATCTTCCAAAGCTTTTTCACTTCCAAATCCCCATTTGTTTCCTGATTTTTTCAGTATAGTGTTAATAGCAGGAGTTCTAATAGACTTTCCGTGTAAGGACCGCTGCCTAGATTTAATTCTCAACTGTTGTTCGCGACGCTTAGCTTTTTCTAGCAAATCCTCGGCTTGCATTATTCTTTGAAATGGCTTAGTCATATTAAGTTGATGGATGTAATAAATATAAACTTCAACATATCACATTAGAGGAATTCCGTCAATCAATACTTTCTAGTTTTCATCATCAACGCTTGCGTTTTCAAACCAAATGCGATCGCCCTCACTCCTCATTTTGACTATCTTCTTGCTCAACTTGCTCAAAATTCACTTTCTTATAAATAGCAGATAGAGGAACTTCTAACTGGAAGGAATTAAACACTAAAGCCGTATCTTCCTCATCATACTCGCTATACAACCATCTTTTATTCTCGGTTTTAGAATACTGCTCGATTTTGATTTTTGTTTGGTCAATCAGAATGTATTCTCGAAAAGAAGGAATAGTTTTGTAAAATGTAAACTTGTCAACTCGATCGTAGTTTTTAGTAGACTTTGATAAAACTTCCACAATAACTTGAGGGTTGGTAATCGTGTCAGTGCGATTGTTGCGGTACTCAGGTAGCCCAAAAATTACCATTACATCGGGATAAGTGTACAGTCGCACTTTTGGTATCCACAGACGCACGTCACCGATGAAGACATCATACTCTTGTTCTGGAAGAGCGAAATTTAAAGCAATGTAAACGTTTCCTGCAATCCGATTATGATTCGTAGATCCGCCTGTCATAGGAATAATTTCCCCGTCGAGATATTCGCTTTTGTACTCTGCTGTTTCTTCCAGTGCTAAATATTGCTCTTCTGTGCAGTAACGTTGCTCGGTTGTTTGCAAAGTGCTTGTCATCTTGATGTTCTCCCAAAATGATGTTGAACAAATATTTCTTTTGAGTACGCGCGTGCGAAGCTATCCCCTTCGCGAAGCGTTCCCGCAGGGTAGGGAATCGCTCACTTAAATGATAACCCGCATTTCCAAAAAAGCGATCGCCCTTATTCCTCCCCGCTTTCTTCTGGCTCATTTTCCGCCTCAAAATCCACCTTTTCATAGACATCTGCCAGCGGCACTTCAACTTGAAAGAAATTAAAAACTAGCGCCGCATCCTCCTCATCGTACTGACTATACGACCACCGCTTGTTTGCCAGCTTACAATACTGTTCTACATAAACCTGAGATTGATCGATCAGAATATACTCTTGAAATGTCGGCAGCGTTTGATAAAACTTAAACTTATCACTGCGATCGTAAGCTTTCGTAGATTTCGATAAAACTTCCACAATCACTTGAGGATTCATCACCGTATCCTGGCGATTATTGAAATACTCAGGTGTCCCCGGAATTACCATCACATCGGGATAAGTATAAGTTCGCTTTTTCGGCAGCCACAGACGCACGTCGCCCATGAAAACATCATAGTCAAGTCCCTTAAGAGCAAGACGTAATGCAATGCTCATATTCAGGGCAATGCGATTGTGATTTGTAGTTCCACCTGTCATTGGAATAATTACTCCGTCGCGATATTCACTTTTATACTCTGCTGCTTCTTCCAGGGCTAGATATTCTTCGGGAGTGAAGTAGCGCTGTGCTGTTGGCTGTTCTGTTACTTGTAGAATAGCTGTCACGGTGTTTTTCCCAACTCAATTGATATCTTGCGTCCAGTTTAACACTGCCCGAAAGTAGGCGCGGGTAAGATGCCCAACCCCTACTCCCCACAACAAAAACCATTCTTTGTGGAACAGGCATCTTGCCTGTTTTTGATAAGATTCCAACATCTACGATCGCCCTCTTTCAACTAAGGGCGATCGCACTTCAATAACTCGCAACCAAAATTAATCGATCGGATCGAAAACTAAGGTCAAGTTAGCAGCAGGAAGCAGTTGTTTGAGAACTCGCAAATGACCCTCTGCATCTGACCAACTGCGAAACCGACCGACAACGACCCTTTGTAGATTTGGAAGCAAACGAACAACGATCCACGGTCTGAGACGTTTCTCATACGGCATAATAGGTGTATCTCCTTGTTAATTGGAGCCATAGCCAGTCCTGAGCCCTCGGAAAGCATCGGACTGGCTTTTGACTGAGCCTTGATGGGATTAGACGAATTGTAACATAATAAGCCCAAATATGTGTCAGCAGATTTTTAAGAATAGGGTAACAACACGATCGGGAGCGTAAGCTTGTACCATTAAGAGCGTTGGCAAACAAACAAACATTTACATTGAGCAAGCGCGTTCACGTTACCTTTCCTGATTACGTATATGAAGCTTTGGATCGATGGGCTGACAAACAAGGCAGATCCACGGCTAACCTGATAGCCTTTCTCGTGGAAACGGCTTTATTGGAAGCCCAACAAAGGGGAGAAGTACCCTCTGGGCCTGAAGATCCCAAAAGCGACACGTAAATAGTTCCCTCGTGGGTTACGGGAGCGTGTCGCCCGATCGCACTTATCGAAATTGATGAAAACTAGCATCAGCGCCCGCAGTTGGCGCCCAATATTTAAAATAATTCTCTGCTTTGTCCTCGCGATGCCTGTTAGTGCATAAGTCCTATCAGCAATCGAAAGTGCCAGTTATTTAATTGTCCGTCGGCTAGTCAGTTGCAGAGAAACTCACAAAAAAATATCATTCTCAGTAACCAGCTTTCGACTATACATTCAATCCTATTGTGGGGCGGGCTTCTAGCCTGCCCCTAAAAGCTTATAACAAAGGTAAACGCATTCTCCAACAACGAGTGATTCGCTCCCTTTAGTATTTCAATGCGATCGCTCTTTCAAGCCCCGACTTTTTCAAAAAGCCGGGGATCTAACAGAATATCAGGCTTTTCTGCTGAGGCAGACGAAAGTTTGTCTAACTTAACCTCGAACTCAAATGACCAAGAATTTCAAAGGTGGTACCCGCCAGGTGATTTAAGCTGTTTTACATTTAAACTGTGTGTCAAAAATCCATAAAACTATTGTGGGACGGGCTTCTAGCCTGTCCCGAATTTTCAATTTAAATGCGTAACAGCTTATCCGTGGAATCAATCCAAAATCTCAAATCTAAAATCCTCAAGCCCCCGAATTTATCTCGCGCAAGTCAATCCAAAATCTAAAATCTAAAATCTAAAATCGAATGACCGGCGCTTCGCCACATTTGAGTTTGAGGTTAACACGTTTCAACCGCCGAATAATCTCAAAATAAAAAAACCCTCCCCAACAAGGAGAAGGGAGGGTGAAAAGACAGTGAGAAATTTAAGTTTTTGCAGAATTAACAATAAGGAGTCACATCTTCGCCGCACTCGTCAGCCAAATAACACAAAGCTCGAAAGCGCAGCCCAACCACTTGCTCGTAAAGCGGATTTAACTTGCACAGTGGGGGAATGGATAATAAAGTGCGATCGCCAATTTTGACTTCTCGCTCAAACGGACACTGGCTGGGAATATACTTACACAGAAACCGTGCCAACTTTTGACTTTTAATTGCAGTGTTATCAAGCCATTGTTTTAGCGGATGCAAGGGGTCAAAGTGTGGCTTTTGACCGTAAGGCTGAGAATTTGTAGCGACATTAACGGCGGTTTCTTGTTTGCCAAATCCTACCCAATGTGGCAGAGTTCGGTAGGAGACTGTATGATCAAATACGTTCATTTTGCTCTCTTCCTCTTTTATAACGAGGTGCCAAGAACTCTCTGTAGAGCTTGTGCGATATTATCTACAATCAGTATCTACAGCATCTCGTTTTGCTTTACCGGATTGAACTTCTTAAATTAATGACTTAGGGCGAGAAAAGTTGTTCCTGATTTTTTTAAAAGGCGGTGTGCGCTCTAAAAAGTGTCCTCATTTCAAGCCCAACAATTGATTGAGAGGGTAAAAATTCTGTCTTCTACGTTTTAGCTTCAACCTTGGGTTGAGTCTCCTTTTGTAGTTCAATTACAATTCTGACGCATCGAGGTGAATTATCCTATACGTGAAAATGCGGAATTTTTAATAAAAGTTATTATATTTTTAAATAAGCTCTGCTGCAAACAACCCTGAAACCTCGCCCCAACTATCTTTGCTCGCGATCGCTCAGAAACTTCTACAATGAGAAATAATCGGTATCACCGCCCTCACCACCCATGAGTAACCCAGAAACCAAAGCTATCACCCGCGAATTGCAAAGCCACGCCGCCATTCTCGGTGGCTTCGTCTCCCTCCTCTGGATTATCGAAATTGTCGATGTATTCCTATTCGGAGGCAGGCTGAATGCTTACGGAGTCCGCCCCCGCAACCTCGACGGACTTCAAGGCATCCTGTTGATGCCTTTTCTGCACGGCAGTTTTGCTCACTTAGCCACCAATACCCTCCCTTTTGTGACATTGGGTTGGTTGATCATGCTGCGAGAAATTAGCGACTTTTTTATCGTGAGTGCCGTCACTGTGCTAGTCAGCGGATTCGGAGTTTGGCTGACTGGCGCGCCCTATTCCGTTCACATTGGTGCCAGCGGATTAATCTTTGGTTACTTCGGCTTTTTGCTGCTGCGGGGCTATTTTGAACGCAGCTTTACCTCTATTTTGTTATCTTTAATTGTCGGTTTCTTCTACGGCAGTTTAATTTGGGGAGTTTTGCCATCGCAGCCGGGAGTTTCCTGGCAAGGGCATTTCTTTGGCTTTGTCGGCGGGGTATTAACAGCTCAACTTTTGGGGCGGCAGAAACGGAAAATTAGCTAGGATTAGGACTTATGGTGCATGGTATCATCACCTTAGTTTATTGCCCCGAACTTATCTGAAAGCGTAGGTTTTTTGTCAATAAACCTGGTTTCTTGTGTAACAATTGCCTCCCGGAAAGCAAGACTAACTGCTGACCAATAATTCAACGCGGGCCGGCAAGCACACAGTAAAAACCGAACCGCAACCTAACTCGCTTTCAACCTGCATATCGCCACCCATCATCACGCAAAAGTGACGGCTAATAGTCAATCCCAAACCCGTGCCGCCATACTTGCGCGTAGTTGATGCGTCGCCCTGCATAAATGCTTGAAATAAATGCTGCAATTGTTCGGGGGGAATCCCAATGCCCGTATCAGCTACGCGAAAAATTATTGAGTCGGAAGGTTCTGCTATTTCTTGAGTGGTTAAGCTGTCATGTTTAACTCTTTCAATACAGAGGGTAATAGTGCCATGTTCCGTAAATTTGGCTGCATTGCTCAGCAGGTTGAGCAATATTTGACGAGTTTTGGTAATGTCAGCATACATCATTCCCAAGTCGTCAGCAACATCAACTTCAAACTTATTATAATTTTTATCTACCAACGGTTTGACAGTAGAAACTACCTCGTCAATTAAATTAACCGGGTTGAAAGTTTCTAAGTAAAGTTCCATCCGCCCCGCTTCAATCTTAGAAATATCTAGAATGTCGCTAATTAAAGATAGCAAGTGTTTACCGGCAGTTTGAATTTTTTGCAAGTCGGGGATAAAATCTTCGCAGCCTAAATCCTCGGCGTCTTCTGTGAGCATATCGCTGTAACCAATAATCGCGTTGAGGGGAGTTCGCAATTCGTGGCTCATATTAGCTAAAAAGGCGCTTTTGGCTTGGTTTGCAGCTTGAGCGGTTTGAGCGACTTTTTGGAATTCTTCTGCTAATTTTCGCTGGGTAATATCTTCAGCAATACCGACGATGCGGTAAATTTCTCCGGTTTGGCTGCGGACTGGAAAAGCCCGATCGCGCACCCAGCAAACTGAACCGTCCGAGCGCACTACCCGATACTCCTCATCATAATCGCCCCGCCCCTGTTTCGCAAAAGCAGCCTTGACGCGATCGAGATCCTCCCGGTGAATAGCATCCCAAAAAGCCTCCGGTTCTGACTGCAAACTCTGACAGCTCAAATTCCATATTTTCTCGCAAGCAGGGCTCACATAAACTAGCTGCTTTTGATTGGGTTCTCTAATCCAAAATACCTCATGAATATTTTCTGCCAACTGGCGAAACCGCTCCTCGCTGGCCCGCAACTTCTCCACAGCACTGTGAAATTCAGTCACATCCTGAATCAGCGATGCCACCCCGATAATGCTGCCATCAGCATCAACCAAAGTCGTATTGTACCACTCGCACAGAATAATTTTTCCGTCTTTTCTGATGTTCTCGTTAATACTACTAATTCCTCCTTTATTAGTGAGCAAAGTTATAGATAGTTGCCTGACATACTCCTTAGCATTTTCAGGAACTATGAGATCGACTCCGTGGCATCCCATAGCTTCCAAGCGGTTGTATCCAAAAATTCTTTCCGCTGACAAATTCCATTCCGCTACTTCAAAGTTTAGATTCCATTCAATCGCTCCCAAAGGAGTTTGGTGAAGATGGAGAGCCAGTTTTTGCTGCGATTTTTTCAGAGAAATAATTAATTGATTTTTGTCGGCGATCGCAGATTCCACCCGATCTTCGAGAGTAGTAAACGACTCTTCCAATTGAGCGGCCATCATATTAAAAGAGCGAGCCAGGACACCCACCTCATCCTCTCGCTCTACAGACGCCATCAAGCGGGAATCTACCGCCATCCCGTCCCATTCTCCCCGGGACAAAGCCTCCGCAGCCTTGCTCAGACGCCGAATCGGTACAACAATCCACCTAGAAGTCAGAGCGCCAATCGCCGTTGCCAGCACCAAAGCACCCAGACACATCACCACAGTATACCGAGTGTTGGCATTAATCCTTTCCATAAAATCGGCTTCAGGAACCGTCACCACAATCAACCAGTCGAGGCCCCTGCTGTCTAAAAGCGGCGTCACCTGTAGAAATTGCCGTTGACCGTCGATCGTAAAATCTAACTGGCGAGATCTGTCAATTTTGTGCAAATCCCCGAAGCGTTCTGTTAAATAGCGGGCTGTCGATCGAATGAGAACATTCTTGCTGCTCGTTGCCACAATCCGTTTCGCAACACCATTGCTAACAATAAATGGCGGTTCCAGAGTAGAATTTGCCACCAATTGCCCCGACCTTTCTACAATAAAAGTCTGTCCTGATTTGCCAATTTTTAGACTTTCTAAGAATTGATTGAGCTTGGAAAGTGCCAAGTCAGAACCCAGGATGCCAATCAGTTTACCATCATCGCCATAAACTGGTACAGCCGCCGTAATCGCTAGTTTGGGAGCGTCAAAATAATTATATATTTTACTCCAAGTCGGTTTGCCTGCGCGCACCGGAGCTATGTACCAAGGTCGGACGCGGGGGTCGTAGTTGAGAGTAGTTTTTAATAGCTTGGTTGGTTCCCCGAACTCGGACGGCGCGTAGGTGTGAAAGTTATAGCCAGTAGATTGATTAGAAATCTGAATTTGCAACTTGCCGTCGTCGAGGCGTTCCACTCCAATAAAATCTTTTTCTTCGGATGCGAATTGAATGTAGCTAATTTTATCAAAAATTTTGATTTGTTTGTAGAAGTAGCGTTGCAAACTATCACTATCCTGCACGTTCACAATGCCAAGACGGATGGCATCGAGATTGAGCTGATTGATTTGGTGTGGCGTTTCAATATAACTGTTAATATGTTGCTGGATACGCGATGTGACTTCTGTCCGCAGTTGGGCGGCAACATCGTTGACGGCTATGCGCCCGTTCCGCAACGACAGCCACCCCGTCAACCCTACAGCAGCGAAAGTCTGGAGTGCAAAAGGCACAACAAGGACGATGCGAATTGGCACTTTGCGCGACATTTTTAAAATCGGGTCTGTCAGATATTTGATTGGCATGGTAAAGCAGAATTATTATGAACCCACAACATTCCGGTCATTCGATTTTAGATTTTAGATTAAAGAATTGACTTGCACGAGATAAATCGGGGGGCTTGAGGATTTTAGATTTTGGATTTTGGATTGATTCCACGTATAAATCACGTGGCGGGTACCACCTTTGAAATTATTGGTCAAGTACAACTTGATGAGCGCAGGTTTTGAAGTTGAGATGGTTTTAGTAGGCGAAGTGCTGTTAATAACTCGGAATCTGCCCCTGGCAACTGAATTTTTAACGACTGCCACCGCCATCTTAGCGCGATCGTCCGCTTTGGGAGCATTGGCGATCGCACCGGGTTTTTTTAGCCTTTTGGCGGTCTGCAACGAACTATTTTCGTGAAAAACAACCGATGGATCGCCGCCCGTGCGTCAAGCACTAACTATTTTTCCACTCATGAGGCGCGCTAATCAAACCAATAGAGTTTTTGGTTGACTCATGTCTGAAATGACGTATTTTGGCGTTTAAACCCCCTTGCTGCGTCAGTTATATTTGACCGATAGCGCGATCGAAAGTTATAAGTTTTGACAGTAAATTTAATTGATATCTCCACAAGCAGCTACTTTTGATAGAGTACAACTTAATTGCGACTGGGTAAAATAAGGATAGTAGGATGCAACTAGCGGAGGCATGGATGATGAACGCAGTTATTGCTACTCTTGGCACTGCTCTCGGACTGAGCTCAATTTTTATCGGTTTGACCCCGGCGGTTCTCGCCCAACAAAGACTGCAACCAGCGCCCCAATATTCGGAAACGACTTTATCTGGGGACTCGTTGAGGACTGTGGAGGACAGAACCTTAGATTCGGACTACCAAAACTTGATTGGTGAACCAGAAACGGCGGCTAATTCTTCTAGAAGGGAAAGAAGCTTGGGCGACACATTTCGCCTCAAAATCGAGGGCCCATTAGAATTTATTACTACTCCTTCGGACGCCCAGCGTCAAGGAAATCCTTTACCTCCCAAACAAACCGACAGCGGTACAGAAGCGGGAGTTCAGATTCAGCTAGGACTTTAGCAATTTTAAATGAATTCATTTGAAGCAAACGAGCGTTCGCGGAACCCCATATTTGATTCTCGGAGTTATTGTGACTGCGATCGCTTTTTTATCTGAGTTTTATCACCAGTTTTGTGCGGTTTCCATCACACAAGGTTCTCTATTGTGAACCTAAAATTAGACCAATTAAACTTCCGATACAGACTGATTAGCTACATATCTTTACAAAATCGCATAAAACTGGCGGTGAAGGTGATGAGAAAGGCTCAACTGATCGATTATTTGCGGGGAGAGTTGGCGATATCGAATTCGGCGATCGCCGTTGCTCTCCGACACGGTGAACAAGATGCCAGCGAACTGCCAATGGTTCTGTGGCAGTACGGGTTAGTGACACTGGAACAGTTAAACCTGATTTTTGATTGGTTGGAAGCTCAGCCGACTTAGAAATTTAAAATCCTGATTTAAAAAAAATGGATATGGGATTGCAATTTTTTAACAAATAAAGCTTGCACAAACGGTCGTCGAAAAGTATAGGGTTGAGTGTTTAGGTTGAGGGTGGGTCTTATTTTGTCCCAATTATAAAAATCCAAATATTACAGTAGGGACACAGCAGTGCTGTGTCCTCATTTTTGTTGCCGCCTAAAATAAACTGTTTTCAATCTGTCGAAGAGGCGATCGCCCTCGGCATCAAACAGACGGCATAAAACAAACCCCAGCAACTTTTAGGATGCCGGGGCTTGTCTTATTTAAGTTGGTGGCGGGAAGTGGATTTGAACCACTGACCTTCGGGTTATGAGCCCGACGAGCTACCAGGCTGCTCTATCCCGCGTCGCTTTGTCTCTCTTTCGTGGTTTCCAAAAACAAAACCCTGAAACCTTAAAGATTACAGGGTTCGCTTGAATTTGGTGGCGGGAAGTGGATTTGAACCACTGACCTTCGGGTTATGAGCCCGACGAGCTACCAGGCTGCTCTATCCCGCGTCGCTTTTTGTCTCTTTACTAATATAAACATATCTTTCTGAAAATTGCAACCCCTCCATCAAAAAAACTTTTTAGATTGTGGGAGGGGTTGCTGAAATCGGCGATCGAGTCTCGATCGCCCTAAAGCATCGAAACTTCCCCGATTACCTCCAAGCGCTTGAACTCACTGAGAGTCAGGTAAGTCTCCGCCAGAGTTTCGGCGATCGTCGGAGTAATCCACCCCAACTGCTTGAGCAAGTGAATCGCCACAGCAAATTGAGCACGCTTTCCTCCATCCGTCACCTTAATTGCCAAGCCCATGCCTTCGCCAACGCGGCCAATGCACTGCACCCCTTCGGCGCCGGACTTGCTCACCAATTCCCCTTGAGTCAAACGCATCAGTTCCGTGTCAAATTTGCCCTCACCCGCAACCATCATCGGGTGATGAGTCATAGCGCGGACAATCCGCTCCATATCCACATTGTTGCCGGAGGCTAACTGAGCGTACAAAGACGCCATTTGCCCCAACTGCAACAGATAGGTAGGAGCGCCGCAGTCGTCGCGAGCGCTGATAAACTCTTCGGCAGGCATGGCCAGCAAGTCAGCCACTTTGCCCAAAATAAGCTGCTGGACGGGATGTTTGCGCCGTAAATAAGTGTCCAGAGGCCAGTGCAGTTGCTGGCAGACAGCCAGCATTCCGGCGTGTTTGCCGGAGCAGTTGTATTGCAGGGCGCTCTTTTTGCCTTCGGGAATGGGGCATTGAAGTTTAGAGGGGTCAATGTCGCAGCGCCACAGGACGTTAAATACCTGGCGCGATTGCTCGATCGTACCTTGATGAGAACTGCAAATAATCGCTAAATCTCGATCGGTCAATTCGTAGCGTTCTAAAGTGCCAGTCCCCGTCACCGCCAAAGCTTGAAAAGGCTTGAGTGAAGAACGGACAAATGAGGCCGTTTCCGAGTTACCAGCAACAGACAGAACGCGCCCGCGGTTGTCGCAGACAGCGGCCTGGGCGCGGTGCCTCGATTCCACAATACCTTCGCGCAGCAGTGTGACTTCCAGTTCGGGAGCTTGGGTTCGTTTTCCCCTTGTCATATCAATTTTAGATTTTAGATTTTAGATTTTAGATTGGGGCCGGTGGAAGTTATGAGTTGCGAGCTGCCAGTTAAGAGTTATAAAGTTAATCTTTCGGCGATCGTTTCTCACTCATGCACGGGAGTGTGCCGGCGTTGGCTGTGCGCGGCAATCTCAAAACTCAAAACTCCCGAACCGAACCGATTACAAACAACTCCAAGTTAGTCCCCCGGCAACCAGCAATACTGTCAAACCATAAAATGTCTGCCGCAGACGCCTGAGAATTGGTTCTAGTTGGTAGTTAACAATCAACTGATCTTGAAGCAAAACTTCGGGAGTTTTAGGCCAAGATTGACAATCGTACCAACCAGACTCTTCGTAGACGACCGTGGGATTTGAAAGGCGCGATCGCACGTAGAACCAACCCAAGTAGAGTCGCAGCAAAGCTAATCCTAGAATAAAACCGGCACCTGCGGCACCGCTGAGGACAAACTGAGCTGGATACTTGCTTGGAGCAAAGCTAGAAGCAGCTATCGGCACCGATACCAAGCAACTCCAAGCCCACACCCAAGCTAGTTTTGCCAGGTATCCGGGCCAATTGAGTGTTACCCAGCTAAAAAACCAGGATTCTTTAAGTTCTTGGTATTCATTGATCGGTCGCTGTTCTTGCGGAACGGGACAAATAGAAGCAGAAACGTTTTTCACATTAGCCATCCTCACGGCGTGGGGGAAAAGTCAATGCGTTCGGCGTGTCCCCAGAACGCTTCTAAATTGTAGAACTCCCGCTCTTGAGGCTTCAAAATGTGAATGATCGCGTCGCCGTAGTCCATGACGACCCAGCTAGCGTCTGATATGCCTTGTGTACGCAGTGGCAAGCGTTGCCACTCTTCTTCCACTTGGTCTGCTATTGCTTGGGAGATGGCTCGTACCTGCACGTTGGAAAATCCGGTGATGATCGCAAAGTAGTCTGCCAAGTAGCATACTTCTGCCACCCGGAGCAATACAATATCTACTGCTTTGCGGTCATCGGCTGCTTGGGCAACGGTCATGATCAGGCCACGAGCTTCGTCTGAGGAGGTGCCGTCCGTTGCTGTAGACTGGGCCCTGGAGTATTCGAGTTGAGTTATATCTGACATTAAGTGTTTAATTTCCTAATTGATACGGTAAGGGGGAATCGGTGCGTTTTCGCGATCGGTTGTTGACAGTTTGAGACGGGAAATAGGAGTTAGGTTGAAGCCAAAAGTAAGGACAGGATTGCTGATAAATTTTACTTTCAACTTGTGATTTGTTCGATCGACTTCTGGGTCGAATTTCCTGTTTCCGGCGGTTCGCGGGCCATTTGCAGCGCCCAATTCCGCGTAAGTACGGTGCGGGGGTGGATGTAGCAGCGAGTTTCTAGCAAATATTTAAGAGAATAATCGCTAGTTTGCCACACGGCTGCATAAAGATTTTGCCAGCTTGCCTCGCGCAGTGCTTCTAGTTGGGCTGTGTTGCCGCGGCTCGGCTCTATGGTATCTGCTATGAATACGGTACAACTGAGCTGGCTCATGTTTGGTCTGCCGAGGGTGTGATTGGCGATTGCGTCCAAAATTTCTCGATCGACCACCCCGAATTCGTCTCTGGCGACGATCGCGCTGGCGTCTGCGTGCAGCAAATGCGGGTGTGCTTCCAACACTGAGTCTAACTCTAAACCTTCCTTCTGGGCCATTTGCAGCAGCAGTTGAGGTCTGAAGTATTTTGCCAAATCGTGCAACAAACCCGCCGATCGGGCTTTTGCTTCGTCGAGGCCGTAATGGCGAGCCAAGTCACCTGCTACCTGTTCGACTCCGAGGATGTGTTTGATGCGGGCAGCAGGAACGCGCTCAGAGAGCCAAGCTAGGACGATTTCGCGCGCGGGTGCAAGTGTCAAATATTAACTCCGAAATTGTATGAGCTACTATTTTAGCGTGTTGTTTCGATCGGCTGCGGTATCTGGCACGCAGGCAGGGCGGTTTCATTTTCACGAAAATCGCGATTTTGACTCTTGTAGTGCCAAGAATTCCTACCCCCCACAGACGATGATTCACAAGCCTTGGCGACATGGGGGCAGCCACTCTTTGCTGCTCCTACAAGAGAATGAAACAGCCCTGCCCTCTTCTTTCAATTTCGCGGCAGAGTATAATAGAACAAAATCTTTCAAACCTTAGCTGGGTCTATGGTTAAGCCTCGCCAAGCTGATTCAACCTTGAAATTGATGGATGAGTATTGTCACTAACCTGTGGAGCATTTAAACCAGTAACGAGGCTTGTAGGGTGCATCAGGAGTGAACACTTACGCGCTTATGCGGAAAACACTTCTGTAATGACGCACCCTACTATCGTCTTTTAAATGCCGAACAGCTTATTACAGAAATCTGTTTTCAGAAGTCAGAAGCATTCAAAGCTTTTACACACATTCATGCTAGTGTAATTTCTGATATTAAACGTAAGACACTACCAGCCATTGCAGAGATAAAGGGGCTAGAAAATGCTCAATGGCTGCATCACTTTGGTTGGCTCGATTAATAGCGTTAATTGATTTTTCTTCTAATCCCTTATTTTACTTGATGAAGAAGAGTAAAATATTATTTTATTCTGCTGAGTGACAGAAGAGGGGTAATACTTTCATCAGTTATTGAAGAAGCAATCCTTATTCTAGCCACTGCTGGTAATACAAATATACGGTAGACTAGGGAAGTAAATACGCAGGGTAAGTCGGCTCAATATCACACATTTTTTAGTTGAGATAAAATCCATCCAAAAATTTTATTTTCGTCTAGTTCCGAAGTATACTTTGCTTTTGAATGGGCAATATTTGATGTAGAATGGGTTATTCAAGCATTTCCGATGAGCGAGTTCGTTAGGTTGCTAGAAGAGGGCATGAGGGCTACCATTGAGTATTTTAACCTCAAAACTATCAAAGAGAAACAACCAAGTTGAAAACCTTTCCACGCTTGGGCTTAAACTGAACTACCTCAAAAAATAGCTGTTTGGGGCGATCGCCTCCTGTGAGCTTCACGACTGCTAGACGCGATCGCCATCAACATCTCAAATGAGTTATATAAACATACTTATGGATAATTTTCGCTCCAGTGGAGACAAGTTCTAAACAATTAATAATATGGCTTCAGTATCGAAGGAGCTGCCAGCGTTCGTACAGAACGCCCACTGACAAGTCCAGCAACATTAGAGGGCATTGAGAATTTACCAAGTTTGCTGAGTAAACTAGAGATATAGTAACCCCGAATTTATTGAGGAGTGGAAAATGGAGACAATTACTGACCTGCCGGGGTATCGGATAACAGAACAACTCTATGCAGGATCTCGCACTCTAGTCTATCGAGGTATTCGGGAGGGCGATCGCACTCCAGTCGTCATCAAACTGCTGCGAAACGAATACCCCAGCTTCAGCGAACTGGTGCAATTCCGCAACCAATATACCATCGCCAAAAATCTACGTCTGCCTGGAGTGGTTGAACCCCTCGATTTAGCACCTTACAAAAACGCCTATGCTTTAATCATGGAAGACTTTGGAGGAGTTTCCCTGTCTACTTATCTCCCAGCAGCAAGTGATAAAAACCAACCCGATACATCTCTATCTTTAGAAAATTTTCTCAACCTAGCCAGGGAACTAGCAAATATTCTCCACTCTCTATACCAAAACCGAGTTATTCATAAAGATATTAAACCTGCCAATATTCTGATTAACCCCCATAGCCAACAAATTAAACTCATTGACTTCAGTATTTCTTCCCTGCTGCCGAGAGAAACCCAAGAAATCCAGAATCCCAACACCCTCGAAGGAACCTTAGCTTATCTCTCCCCAGAAAAAACAGGAAGAATGAATCGAGGCATTGACTATCGGAGTGACTTTTATTCCCTGGGTGTGACCTTCTATGAATTGTTGACAACACAGTTACCCTTCGAGTCTGACGACCCAATGGAGTTAGTGCATTGTCATCTCGCCAAAGAGCCGATTCCGGTACATCAAATCAAACCTGAAGTCCCCCTAATTTTATC
This sequence comes from Microcoleus sp. SVA1B4, assembly GCF_036700545.1. Classification (NCBI taxonomy): domain Bacteria; kingdom Bacillati; phylum Cyanobacteriota; class Cyanophyceae; order Oscillatoriales; family Microcoleaceae; genus Microcoleus; species Microcoleus sp. SVA1B4. The sequence continues at coordinate 2,079 of NZ_JAUBPB010000084.1, read as the reverse complement.
CCAAATTGTTAGTAAACTGATGGCAAAGAATGCGGAAAATCGCTATCAGAGTGCATTAGGATTGAAACACGATTTAGAAATTTGTCTAGCTCAATTACAAAACACGGGTAACATTGAGACGTTTGCATTGGGAACGCGGGATATTACAGACCATTTCCTCATCCCCGAAAAACTCTACGGGAGAGAAACAGAAGTTGAAACCTTATTAGCAGCCTTTGAGCGAGTCAGCAGGGGCAGCACCGAAATGATGCTAGTATCCGGTTACTCAGGCATTGGAAAATCCGCCTTAGTACAAGAAGTTTATAAACCAATTACTAAAGCCAGAGGTTATTTTATTGCCGGAAAATTCGACCAATTTCAACGAAATATCCCTTACGCCGCCGTTGTCAAAGCCTTTCAATCATTAGTCAAGCAACTCTTAACAGAAAACGAAAATCAACTCAATACCTGGAAACAAAAAATATTAGCTGCCCTTGGCGCTAATAGTCAAATCATTGTCGATGTCATTCCCGAAGTAGAACTAATCATTGGCCCACAGCCCGCCGTACAAGAATTAAGCGCCACCGAAGCACAAAACCGCTTTAATTTAGTATTTCAAAAATTCATCCGCGTCTTTTGTTCAGTTGACTATCCCTTAGTCATCTTTCTCGACGACTTACAATGGGCTGATGCCGCCACATTGAAACTGCTACAAGTAATGATAGCAGATGAGCAAACCAACTATCTATTTCTAATTGGTGCTTATCGAGACAACGAAGTCAACCCATCTCATCCTTTAATGATGACTTTGGACGAGCTGCAAAATCAAGGTGCAAGAATCGAGCGAATTACCTTGGCTCCCTTACAGCTTCACCAGATAGTTAACTTAATTACTGATACCGTGCGAAAAGACCAAAAATCAGCGCTTCCCCTCGCCGACTTAGTAATCAGTAAAACTCAAGGCAATCCTTTTTTTGTCAATCAGTTTCTCAAAACTCTCTATCAAGAAAATCTGCTGAAATTCAATTTTCAAGAAAGAAACTGGGATTGGAATATTTCAGAAATTGAATCAGTAGGCATTACTGATAACGTCATTGAATTGATGCTGGGCAAATTGAAAAGACTGCCCCCATCAACTCAGCAAGTTTTGCGTTTAGCTGCCTGCGTGGGCAATAGTTTTGACTTAAACACTCTGGCAATTATTAATGAAAAATCTTGGGTAGCCACCTTTCAAGAACTATTGCCAGCCATTCAAGAAGGATTAATCTTAACTACTTCTGAGCTAGGTGCTACCGAATCAGAAATAATTAACTCAGACTTGGTAATTACTACTTATAAATTTTTGCACGACCGCGTACAGCAGTCAGGTTACGCATTGATTGACTCAAAACTGCAAACAGCAATTCACCTACAAATTGGTCGTCTCTTACTAGCAAATATCTCTGGCGAGCGACGCGCCGAAAGAATTTTTGAAATTGCCGACCATTTGAATTCGGGTCGGAATTTAATCATTGATGATACCGAGAAAACTGAACTGGCTATTTTAAATTTAACCGCCGCTCGCAAAGCCAAAGATGCCACGGCTTATGCTGCTGCCAGAGACTACTTAAAATTCGGTCGAGAAATTTTACCGGGCGATATTTGGCAAGACTCCTACGAACTAGCTTTTACCTTTCATAAGGAGCTGGCAGAGGCCGAATATTTAAACGGCAATTTTGAAGAATCAGAAGCTTTAATAGAAGTGGCATTTGCCCAGGCCAAATCTGAGCTAGAACAAGCCGAAATTTACAACATTTTGATCGTGCAGTACACTCTGCTGAGTAAATATGAAGCAGCCGTTCAATCGGGATTAAAAGCGCTTCACTTGCTGGGCATAGACTTGGCTGAAGATAATTTAAGTGAGGCGATTAATGCGGAAATGGCGACAGCTACAGCCTACTTAGCCAACCAAGAAATTGCTTCATTAATTCATGCCGAAAAGATGAAAGACCAGGCTCAACAAATGGCTATGAAATTATTGGGCAACATGGGCCCACTAACGTTCTTTTCATCTCAAGAACTGTGGAAGTTGACTGTGATTAAAGCGATTAATCTTTCTCT
>NZ_JAUBPB010000173.1:0-1236 GCF_036700545.1 Microcoleus sp. SVA1B4 | reverse complement strand
TCCCGCCCGTCATGAGTGGACGGGCGGGACGCCCATCCCACTTTCAAGAGTGGAAGTTATTTAATTCTCATTCCTTACCTCTATGCCTTGGCGCTCTTTTATTTCAAGAGTGAATTTCTCGCATATATATCACGAGTGCTCTGTCACTATTATCTTTAACAATTCTTCCTCTTTACTTTTAAGCTTCGAGCGCCGCTCCCCTCAAGAGAGTCATGGCAGCTATCTGGGCCGTCTCTCAATACCGAGGCAAAAAGTCACCTATGAGCGATCGACTGACTTTAAATCGTTTTGCTAAGTCTCTTTGTGTGCCTTCTTTGTTTGGCCACGCACTTAGTATCTTCTGTCGTAAGTCAATAGAATATGCAGCTATCTCTAAATAATTTGCTTTTTTTACATCTTTCAAGTTTACCGTCTTTGTGGCGGGTTTTATCTCAAAGTGCTGTAAGTCTCGTTATTTTGTGGTGAACAGAGGCTATAAATCATAGCATCTTTTGTCGCCAATGAAACAAATTGTGCAAAAAAAAGTTTTTTGGAAAATTCGCATAATTTTTGGGAAAAAGCACTGATAGATAATTAGGGCGTAGTAGCTAAGTAAAATTAGCCCTCGCCTGTTTACATTAAGCAGGAAAAAAACGTGGCAATATTTCTGGGTACATCCTTAGATGACACTCTCAAGGGCGGATTAGGCAACGACAGCCTTTTTGGGGCAGACGGCAATGACTCCCTTAGTGGTTCTGGCTCCAATAACACCTTAGATGGCGGTGCTGGCGATGACACTCTCGTGCCAGGCTTTCGCGATAGCCTATTTGGCGGTGATGGCAATGACTTTCTCTTTGGTGGTGGTAATAGCACCTTGGATGGCGGTGTGGGGGATGATACGCTCAGTGCTGGATTTGGCAGTGGGAATGTGTTGCGAGGCGGTGCAGGTAACGATAGCTATCTGCTGCGGGAGTTTTCGCTCAATCAACTACAAATTCAGGATACAGGTGGCCTCGATCGCCTAGACTTTGTTAATTTTGACAACCAAATCAGTACCAGCCCTACCTTGTCGCTGTCGCTGTCATCGGGAAATACAGGCTTGGCCCGACAAGGCACTAGCTTGCTGATTGACATCAACAAAGACGGTATCGCCCGCCCTGCCGATGACGTGGTGATTTCCGACTTCTTCGGTGCATCGGCGACTGTCGAAGGTGTTGGCTTTATCGAAACAGTTGGCAACCTATCGGGTACGGAGAT
>NZ_JAUBPB010000083.1:11092-27875 GCF_036700545.1 Microcoleus sp. SVA1B4 | reverse complement strand
TAATTCTCCCCCCCTTGCTAAGGGGGGGCCGGGGGGGGTTAATTCTCCCCCCCTTGCTAAGGGGGGGCCGGGGGGGGTTCAATCCCCAATTGCAATCGCCGGAATGGACAGCAGCGACGGTTTAGCTGATGCGATTATTCAAATTTGTCGGGCTAGCGGTGTTGGCGCAAAAGTCGATCGCACAAAACTACAAATTCCCGATATTTTCAGAGAAATTGTATCAACCGAAAAAGCTTTAGATTGGGCATTATACGGCGGAGAAGACTTCGAGTTAGTGCTGTTTTTGCCAATAACCAGCGCTCAGTTATTGGTAGAAAAAATAGGAAATGGAGCCGCGATTGTGGGAAGCGCTACCGATAGCACTGATATCTGGTTGACTGATAGCAGCGGCATTTATCCTGATACTGTATTAAAGCTCGATCGAGGATTTCAACACTTCTGAATTATCTCGCTTGTCTGCGGAGGCAGACTTTGTTTGTGTAGCCGCAGTTTCAACCGCCTGTTTTTTTGCTGTTATTGTAGGCAGTAGCCAGATTATTTTGGGTTTGCGTCCATTTTTCGCTACCGGGTTCCCGATTATTTAAAACTATTTCATAACCCGCAATGGCAATTTCAATATTATTCCCTTTATTCCCACTGGGAAACTCACTAATATGAATACTCAAATTTTCAATAAGACCGATAATTGAGCTAATTGTTTCTGAGTTTTCGCCAGCAATTAACTTTTTCGCCACTTGCTGTAAAGTCTCGGCAAAAGTGACATTGAGGAGATGCTGTCGCCCTTCCAGCATCGGGTAAATTACTGCTATATCCCCGTTGCTATCTTGTTCGGCTTGCAATAATTCTAGGAAAAAGTTTGCATACTCTTGGAAATTTTCACTCTTCGAGTTATTGCTATCTACGTCATCGTTCATATCGATGAGTGGCGCTAGGTAACGGGCTAGATGTCGGAGGAATTTAGCGCCGTTTTCGCCTCCTTGTTCTGCCAAGGTTGATGCTACTAACTCGCACGTTTCCAGAAATCCGCGATCGAGTAATTCTGAGTTATCCTGTAATATTTGCGGTTCGTCTCCTTTGGGGGCATTCAGCAGAGTGTGAATTAATTGCAGATAGGCTTGGGCGCGGGTTTCGTCCATTGTGGGGAGTTGTGAATAACACCGGGATTTATTTTATCATGCTTGGTGGGTGGCCAGAAACCGGGTTTTTGCGAGAATATTTGGTTACAGGCGAAGATTCTGGAAAAAACCCGGTTTCTTTGGTTGTGCGTAGAAAGAATGGACTCGGCGGTTTCAATCGCCGAATCATCTATTACAATTGATTTAGATCGATTCCCATTTCTCGGAGTCTTGATTCTAAAGCTTGCGATCGCGATCGTTCTTGTTGCAGCAAAGTTTCTGTCTCACTGGCGCGTCGCTCTGCTTGCTGAGCTTGTTGCTCTGCTTGTTGTCGCAGTTGCTCTGCTTGTTGTCGCAGTTGCTCGGCTTGCTGAGCTTGTTGCTCTGCCTCAATAGCCCGCGCTTGGGCCTGTCGTCGCAATTGAGCGAGTTCCACAAAACTCATAAACGCTTCTCCATCAGGGCCGAACATTTCTAGTCCCGTTTCAGATAATTGAAACCGCACGCCCAGTCTGGGACTGATCCAACCGTCTATTTGTTCGATCGCTTCTAATTCTTCCTCTTGACGTTGCCATCCTGTTAATTCTAATGTTTGTGGGTCGTACAAATAGTATTCTTCCACACCATAACGTTCGTAAAATTTGAACTTTTGAATCATCGGAGCGGGCCGATTTCCCGGCGACCAAATTTCAAACACAACTTGTGGCCCAATATTATCTTCATTCCACTGTTGATAGGAACCACGATAACCTTTTGGTCTACCAAAAACTACCATCACATCTGGTGCTTGGCAAAGTTTATTATTTCCTTCAACGGGATACCAAAGCAAGTCACCAGCGACAAAAACATTCGGGTCATTCGCAAACAATAGTTCAGAATTTTCTTTAATCCAAACGATTAATCGAAACTGCTCGGTATTATCTGACATTGGTTCGCCGTTATCGTCGGGGTAGATGATATTTTGTTTGTCGGGAGATTGCAGTTTTGTAACCATTGCTTTTTCCCCAAAATAGATGGTGATTTTATTTTAGTGTAAATGATATCAAGCGGCTTTTTTGTGGGAAACGTGTTTTCAAGATCGGAATCCTTCCTAACGCCTAGATAATGCTACCTTGGGCATTAATCTATCCAAAATTTGCTCGATCGCACTTGCAGTCCAATCAATATCAGCTTCTGTGGTTTCCCGTCCCAGACTCAAGCGAATGCCGCCAACGGCCTTAGTTTTGTTATATCCCATTGCCAATAATATCGGACTCGGAGTCAGTTTGCCGCTGTTACAAGCAGAACCGGAACTAATGCCAATTCCTGCTAAGTTTAGCTGTCGCACTAAAGTTTTACCCGTCACTACTCCTGTGTCGCCGTCGGGAGAAACAATGCAAAAACTGACGTGGTGTGGCAGCCGACAATATCGATCGCCCGTTGGTACTAAACTGGGTACGTGGGATAATCGGTCAAAAAGTCGATCGCGCAATGCAATTAACCTCGGTGTTTCCACATCTATTTCCTGCAATGCTAACTCCGCCGCCACCCCAAAACCGACAATTATCGGCACTGCGGGCGTCCCAGAACGCAGTTTCAATTCTTGACCACCACCGCCTAACATTGGCACTAATTCTACTCCCGGACGCACATAAAGCGCCCCCGCACCTTGTGGCCCGTAAAGTTTGTGACTGGAAACCGAAAGCAAGTCTACGGGCAGTTTCTGCACGTCAACTTGCAGCTTGCCGGCAACTTGAACTGCATCGGTATGAAACATGATATTGCGATCGCGCGCAATTTGTCCTAATGCCTCAATTGGTTGCAGCGTGCCAACTTCGCTTTGTCCGTAAATGATGGAAATTAACACTGTATTCGATCGCAGCGACTCTTGCAAATCCAAAGGGTGAATTCGCCCCAATTTATCAACTGGTAGGCGCGTCACTTCCCATCCCAACTGTTCGAGTTGTCGCGCGGGTTCTGCTACTGCGGAATGTTCTACGCTGGAGATAATAATATGCTGCGGCTTGGTATAAAGACGGGCAATTCCCATAATTGCCAAATTGTCCGCTTCAGTGCCGCCGGAAGTAAAAATCATCGATTCCGGTAGCGCGTTAATCAAGCTAGCAACCTGCATTCTTGCTAATTCTAAAGCTGTCGCCGCCCTTTGTCCCCACTCGTGCAAGCTGGAAGGATTTCCCCACTGCTGAGTAAGGGCTGTTTGCATGGCTTGAATCGCTTCTGGGCGGGCGGGTGTTGTGGCGCTATAGTCGAGGTAAATTTGCATGATAAATAACTAATTAATGAATGTTGACTGTTGACTGTTGACTGTTGTGAGTGGCTACCAATAGCCAATAAAACCAATAACTGATGACTAACTTCCTGGTTTGCAGACGTTGTAGTCTTCATGGGACAAAACTTTTTGGGGAGTTAAGAAAGTGCCGCAATCTTCACAAAGCATTCTGTAGTTGCGAGTTACAGGAATACTGATTATCAAACGGTTGTGACGCAGGCGTTTGCCGCCGAAATCTCTGTAATTCTTATTTTCGCCCAAAGCTGCTATAATTGTTCGGGCTTTAGTGACTACGTGGTCGGGCAGACCTCTGAGATCGATGATATCTCTAGCAAATGATGCTTCCCTCTCTTGTTTTTTGGTTTGTTTTTGTGTCAGGACTTCAACGTAATGCTGCTGCGCCACCAACTCTTGCGTGCAGCGATGGCACGCTTTACCATATCCTTTGTGACCGCACGGAAAAATTCTTTTTCTTTTAGCCATAAAGCAGCGGTATAGGGTTTGACCCACGCCCCTGAATGCTGCTACCTTACCAGTGATGCTTCCGGCATCGAGGCAGTTCTACAAGACGCAAAATCTGTTCCCTTGCATAAATTTAATAGGTTGTAACTTTACTTGATCCAATAGCTTTGAACTGTGAGAAGGCTAATAACCTCTATATTTATTAAAATTTTGTGGCTGTATTGTATTATCATTTACTCGGTTTCTGTTGTGCTGGGCTGGTGGCGATCAATCTGGCGGGCTGCGGACAAACAAAGCAAGACGTGCAGAATTTACCTCTCAGTCTGGCTCCATTGCCTCAAGACCCCTTGTTGCAAGTATACTTCAATCAGTCGATCGCTTCGAGTTATACAGAGCCTTACCGCCAGCAAACTAGACCTGGAGATGATTTAGAAAACTTGATTGCTGTGGCGATCGCTAGTGCTGGATCGACGGTAGATGTTGCGGTTCAGGAGTTTCGCTTGCCCGGTATTGCGAGGGTTTTGGCCGATCGAGGGCGATCGGGAATTAAAGTGAGATTAATTGTCGAACATATGTATAGTCGCCCTTGGAGCGATTTTACAGCTCAGGAGTTGGCGAAATTACCGGAAAGAGAGCGCGATCGTTATAACGAATTTGTGCAACTTGCCGATCGCAATAAAGACGGTAAATTAAGCGCCGATGAAATCAAGCAAAATGATGCTTTGGTAATTGTCAAAGATGCGGGTATTCCTGTAATTGACGATACTGCTGACGGCAGTAAAGGCAGCGGTTTGATGCACCACAAATTTGTGGTAATTGACGGCAAAACCGTAATCGTCACTTCTGCTAATTTTACCACAAGCGATATACATGGCGATTTCAAGACACCAGAAAGTCGCGGCAATGCGAACAATTTGCTGAAAATTGAAAATGCTCAAATAGCGCAACTATTTACTCAAGAATTTAACATCATGTGGGGCGACGGGCCCGGAGGCAAACCGGACAGCAAGTTTGGCATCAAAAAGCCGTTGCGTCAAGTGCAAAAAGTAAGAGTAGGGAATGCGACAGTGGCGGTGCAATTTTCGCCGATTTCCCAGACTTTGCCTTGGGAAAACAGTGTCAACGGTTTGATAAATCGAACTTTGGGTAGTGCGAAAAAGTCGGTTGATTTGGCATTGTTTGTATTTTCGGCTCAGCGGTTGTCAAATACTTTGGAAATTCAAGCTAGCCGGGGAGTTGCGGTGCGAGCTTTAATTGACTCTAATTTTATTTATCGCTCTTACAGTGAAGGGTTGGATATGATGGGTGCGACTTTGATGCAAGATTGCAAGTTAGAAACTGACAATCGCCCTTGGAGAAAGCCGCTGACTACGGTGGGAGTGCCGCTGTTACCAATGGGCGATCGCCTGCACCACAAATTCGGCGTTGTGGACGGCAAAACGGTGCTTACAGGTTCTCACAACTGGAGTGAGGCGGCAAATCACGGGAATGACGAGGCGCTGCTGGCGATCGATAATCCGACAGTTGCGGCCCATTTTGAGCGGGAGTTCGATCGGCTTTACAAAGGTGCAACCTTGGGAATTCCCGCCCGAATCAAACAGAGAATTGATGCTAAGAAAAAAGAGTGCGATTCACTACAAGCAGCATCAAAATCTGCGAGTGCTAAACCTCAAATTGCTGCCGGAAAAAAGTTAGTTAATTTGAATGCAGCGAGTCAGGAAGAATTAGAAACTTTGCCTGGGGTTGGCCCGAAGTTAGCCGAGAGAATTATTGCAGCGCGACAACAGCAACCTTTTACCTCTTTGGACGACGTGGCACGGGTTCAGGGCATTGGGGACAAGATTTTAGAGAGATGGCGCGATCGAGTAACTTGGTAGTTACGTTCGTACTCCTGTAGGTTGGGTTGAGGAACGAAACCCAACACTCATTAATTGGATGTTGGGTTTCGTTCCTCAACCCAACCTACACTATCTACTTTGACAACACATCAGCTCTCAAGTTAAAATAACTTCTAAACAAAATGCTATCTATTCACCTGAGAGGTAGAGAGAGATGGAACACGCCAGATTTGTTATGGGGAGGCCACAAATCAAATTTTTAGCTATTTTTATGGGGGCAATTTTTTTGACGCTAGCAGCTTTCACAGTCAGCGCCCAGCAGAGTAGCGAAGCACAATTTAGGGTCAAAAACGAAAACGCTTTTAATATTAATTTAATTCAATTTAAGCGCACTGAATATGTAGGCCCCTGTGCCGGTACTGTCTTCTCCCCTGATTCGCAAAGCGCTCGATTTGTCTCCAGCAAAACTCCTCCCGGCCCTAACAGAAGGGTAATGATTAAAAATGTGACAGATGGCATGGAAACTAACCCCTATCCCTACACAAACCGAGGTTACAACAAAGGTGAGTTTTCCGAGGATTTTGGATTTAAGTTGGGTAACAGTCACAAAACAAGAACTTTTTCGGTTTTAGAGGGAGAAAATAAGTTTCTCTATGAAATCAAAGAAAATGACCAAGTTATAGAACAGGGTGCGCTTACGGCTGAAGTTTCTATACAAAACTTAGGTACTTTTCCCCGTCAGCAAATTTGTCAAGATCGGGTAGAATGTCGGGATACTTCTGATTGTCGCGATCGTAAAGGCAGAAAAAGAAGTTGCAGACAAGAGTGTTTTCCTGTTCAACAATGTCGCTGTCCCTAACTACTTTCTGTCCAAAAATTATTTTATTTAATTAAGGCCAGAAGACAAAGAGGAATAACAAACCAGAAACAAGATAAGTTATTTTCCACGGAATAGGGGCAACCACGCAGCGCTGTTTCATTCTCTTGTAGGGGCTGCCCCCCGTGGCTGCCCCCATGTCCCAAACGCCTGTGAAATCGTCTGTGGGGGCTAGGCATTCTTGGCACTACAAGAGTCAAAAGCCTGATTTTCGTGAGAACGAAACCGCCCTGGGCAACCACGGGCGATTGCCCCTCCAATAAAATTGTTGGTTCAAGTAATTGGGTGAAAGTAAAATGCTGCTCCTAACACGATATATGTTGCTAAAAGCAGCACTCCTTCGAGCCAATTAGAGCGCCCGTCGAGACTAATTAGATTAGCAATTGTCACTGCGATGGCAACTGCAACTACTTCAAACGGATTGAAGTTTAAATCCATCGGCTGATGAATAACTAATCCGATAATCACCAACACCGGCGCTACCAGCAAAGCAACTAGCAAACTCGAACCCATTGCGACAGAAACTGACAAATCCATATTGTTTTTCATCGCCACTCCCACCGCAGTTACATATTCGGCCGCGCCGCCAACAATCGGCAACAGAATTACCCCTGTAAATAGGGGCGTTAATCCCAATCCTTTGGTAGTTTCTTCGACAACACCGACGAAAATTTCTGATTCAAAAGCAACGGCAACAGTTGAGGCAACTAGCACCCCTATCCACAACCATAAATTCGGTTTGTGTGTAGTAGATTCCTCTTTGGTATTTTGAGAATTTTCTGACTCTAGTTCTACTAAGCCAACATCGTAAAGATAGCTATGAGTTTTTAATGAAAATAGCAGAGTTAAAGCGTAAACTGCAATTAGGACGATCGCAGTTATTAACGAAAGATTCTGAATGGCTGCGGGTTCGACTCCATTGGAGGTATAAATTACCATTGTCGGCAGCAGGATGGCAATCACTGCTAGAGTCATTGTGGAACCGTTCACCCGCGCGATTATTGGCTTAAATTCTTGTTCTTTGTAGCGGATTCCTCCTAACAGCATGGAAAATCCCATGACTAAGAGCAAGTTGCTGATAATTGTACCGGTTATGCTGGCTTTCACAATGTCAATTAAGCCGGCTTTCAGGGCAACTATTGCAATAATTAATTCCGTAGCATTGCCGAAGACTGCATTTAATAAGCCGCCTATGGAGGGGCCTGTAACGATCGCCACTTCTTCTGTTGCTGTGCTCAACCAAATCGCCAGAGGTATAATGCCTAAAGCGGATGTGATGAAAACTGCAAGGGAACCCCAGTGCAAATACTCAGCGGCGATGGAAATGGGGATGAAAATTAACAGCGCTATGGAAAGAATCTTTTTGATTGACATAGGAACTCGGATGGTGTAAGGAAGGGTGATGTCGAGTTGTCGGGGCGATCGCAAAGTTGATTTTACACTATTCAACTATTCTCTGACAATTCTGGCGGCAAGTGCGATCGATAATTGGAAATATTTAACCGCAAATGCACCCAGAGCGAGGCAGATTGAATATAATAGAATGATATCGACATCGGTGAAAAGATATGTCTCAATCTGTAGTGCCAGTTGTTGAATCAAAGCAAATTGATACTTCACCCACCTTGACCTTTGAAGAATACCGATTTTATCAAACTGATTCCGATCTACAATATGAACTGTACAAAGGCAAATTAATTCCGATGCCAACCGCCACAGTTTTACATATCAAAATTTGCGAGTATTTAGTTTACAAATTGCAGCGTTACCTAGCGGAACACAATCTTGACTTAGTAGCAAAAACAGGTTTAGGAGTGAGAACAGAAGAAGATACATCTCGGATTCCTGATGTAGTTGTTTGCACTCAAAGTCTTTTGGAACAAGCTGGTGCTAGACCAGGTGCTGGTATCCTCGATTTTGAGGAAAAGCCGCTGTTAGTGATAGAGGTAGTGAGTCAAAATCGGCGCGCCGATTATGTGATTAAACGAGCTGAGTACGAACTAGGTAACGTCCCCGAATATGTAATTGTTGACCCTACACCTAACAAAGAACTGGTGCGAGTTTTAGCCTTTCCTGAAGGTGAAGACATCTATACACAAACAGATTTTGTGCCGGGGCAACAAATGGTGTCTGTAGTCTTTCCAAATCTGACATTATCAGTGAATGAAATACTGTCTCCGCCATTAGTTGAAGGGTTGATTAAAGCAGAACAAGCTCGGTTCCAGGAACTTGAGCAGCAAGCTGATGAGCAGCGCCAACGGGCTGAAAGATTGGCGGCGAGGTTGCGAGAATTAGGAGTAGATCCCGATCGTATTTAGGAGCTTTCTGTCAGAGCCCCGAATTCTTAAAAAAGTCGGGGCTCTGGGTATTCTGTTGGTTGAGGTGGGCTTGATACTGTGCAACTATTCAACCCAACGCACCCGCACAAAATGAGCTTCGCGTCCCCAGAAGTCGTGACTTACAGTAATATCAACCACACTCAAATTAAACGGAATAGCAGTTGTCACGTACCGCTGAGCCAGAGCTCCCACATCAGGAGCTAACTGAGCCGCAGCCGCCGCCGCAGCACCCAAACCGAACAGTTGCAGAATGGGCCCGCGAGGCAGGGCTAAATTGATGCCAACAGCAAGTCCTGCCGTTAGCAGCATTGCCACCGACAAATTCGTGCCACAGCGGGGATGTACAGCTAAATCCCACTCTCCGCTGGCAATCCGGTGCAAAGCCTCGCGCACTGCCTGACGCAACTGTGCAATGTTAACGTGCCCATAAAGAAAAAACCCTTGGTCTGTGGACATTCCGCCCAATAACTCATTATCGGCTCTTGCTGTGGTCGCACCAAACGATTGGCTTAGTACCCAAACAGTAGCGTGTTCCAAAGCATGAACTTGGCGCAAAGTCAAGACTTCCTTCAAACCGGGCACAAAATTGAGTTGTCGCAACAAATCAGCATCTTGAGTCCGCTGCGGGGCAAAGTCGAAGGGAAATTGGCCGGTGCGGCCGGAAGCAGAAGCAGTAGTTGTCATATCAAAACGCCTCCATTAACTCGATTAAGTGGATATTTAAAATTAGCAATTCGGTTGAGAAAAAGCCGGTCATACATTATCAATAGTTGTGGCTTTAAAACCTAGCAATGGCAGGTTTTGTGCAAAAAATATTAGCCATCAACCTGCCCTTACTAACAAATATTCCCAGTTTATTGCTCTAGCCGCTGCCCGTCGCGAAATACTCCCGGAATTCGCCGGCCTCTGGTATCGATAATTGTGCCTTTGCCGTGAGGCAATCCCTTGCGTAACTCTCCCTCATAGCGGATACCGTTGGAGAACGAACAGTTACCCCTGCCATCAAGTTCTTGAGTATAGAACTGTCCCGAACACCGACTGCCGTCAGCGCGGGTGAACGCTCCCGTACCTAAAGGCTTGCCCCCTAAAAATTGACCCACAAAGCGATCGCCATTGGCAAAAATGAATTGCCCTTGTCCCGTAGGCACGCCTACTTTTTGATCGAGAGAAAACGACCCCACATAGCGATCGCCATTAGTAAAAATAGCTGTGCCGGAACTAACTTTGCCATCTCGGAATATACCCTCGACGCGGGCGTCGTCCTTAAATATAAATTGTCCTCGGCCATTTGGTTTGCCCAGACGGAACTGCCCCTCATAGCGATCGCCGTTGGAATATATGTATACCCCAGTGCCGCTGGGCAAACCGTTAACGAACTGTCCGATGTAGCTATCACCGCTGTCATAATCGCACCTAACTCTACCTGTAGCGATAGCTGGCACGCAGCGGCCGGTTCTAGCTTCTGTTCCTTGCGCCATTGAGGGCAAGGGATAAGTAGCGTAACTACCAATTCCCAACACTGATGCAACTAATAAAGCGATTCCACTGGTCCAAGAACGGGAAATCATCAATCAACTTGCTCCTATGCGCTGTTAGATATTATCTTCTTCTGTCCTTTGTCTTTTGTCCCATTTGTTGTCAAAACTTGACTGAAAAGCTCAATCATTTATCCTTTACGAAACTCCGGGCTTGCCGTTGCGAAATACCCCCGGAAAGCGCCTACCTCTAGCATCTATCATCGTTCCCACACCGTGAGGCACTCCCTTTCGCAATTCTCCTTCATAGCGCGTACCGTTGGGGAAAGTGCAGGTGACACTAGCGTCTAGTTCTTGATTAAAAAATCTGCCGGAACAGCGAGTGCCGTCTACCCGCACCAATACCCCAGGGCCAAAGGGTGAGCCTGCAAAGAATTGTCCTTCATAGCGATCGCCATTGGTATAAAAAAATTGACCCCGCCCTGATGGTTGGCTGCTAATGGCATCAGTCTGAACGTTCCTGACGACTGCGAAGTCTCCGACGTAGCGCTCGCCGTTGGGGAAAACGACCGTCCCAGATCTCATTGTGCCGTCTTGGAACACGCCTGTGTAGCGGGCATCATCTTTAAAAATGAATGTCCCTCTACCGTTTGGCACTCCATTCCGAAAATTTCCTTCGTAGCGATCGCCATTAGCGTACACGTAGACTCCAGTGCCGTCGGGCAGGCCGTTGACGAAGTTTCCCTCGTAGTTATCGCCTCCCTCGTAATTGCATTTTACTCTTCCCGTAGGAGGGTTTCCCTGGCAGAAGGGAGAGCGTTTTCCTTCTTCTGGTGCTGGTTGAGCTATTGATGGCTGGGGATTCAAGAGATTAGTGGCGCTGCCGATACAAGAAGCAACTAATATCACCATCCCTAATTTTTGAATTGAACTGAGCATGATCGATCTCCTTTAACTTCAATTACTAATAGGGATTTTCTAGAAGCTAATACTTGCTGAAAAGTCCTCTATTTTTTAATCCCTTTACTAATTTTACCTTCAGGTTCGATATCTGCCCTAAATGCAAAAAGGCAAAAACTCTAATTTTTGCCTTTAGCATTTTTCCTGCTTTACTGTCAATTTTCAGCGTCGCGCTGAGCTATTCGGATTTGGGAGACGGCTAATAACTGCATTGGCTGGTTGTGGTTGGCGACTGGGGGGTTTTTCGCCCACACCTTTGGCTACCTCAACGCCGTTTTCCTCCAGAATCACGATCGGATCGGCTCCTTGCTTGAGATCGACCCGCTTCACCAGAACTTGCCCGTTAGACAACCGCTGCCCGACTTTGACATATCGGCTAGTTGGTTCATTCGGTACTTTGACAATCACTTGCGTCTCGTTCCCGACTTTTACCACCCCGCTGACTTCAGTGCCTGTAGCGAGGTCAGTAGAAGGCGGTGGCGGAACTACTGGGATGACGGGAGGTGGGGGCGGATTTGGGTCTACCCACTGGGGCGGGCGCTTGTCTACTGGCAGTTCCGGCAGATCCGGCACTCCTATGGGTCTCGCTGCTATGGGTTGGGGCGGGCGTGGGGGTGCTGGACGGGGAGTCGGCCGATTCCGCGCATCTTGGGTTCTACCTCCTATTGGCGCAGTTCCAGGACCTCTTGCTACCCTGGCATTGGGGTCTCTCCATTGGGGGGGGCGCTTGTCTACTGGCAGTTCCGGCAGATCCGGCACTCCTATGGGTCTGGCTGCTATTGGTTCGAGTCCAGGCGGGGATGTACGAGTACGACCTAACTGAGGAGCATTTAGCCCCGGAACTATGGGAGGCGAGCCAATTTGTCCCCCGGTGCCTCCGGGTAAGGAACCATTTCTGCCACCGCCACCTAAGCGAGGAGGAGTTCCCCCTGGAACTAGGGGCGGCGAGCCAATTTGTCCCCCGGTGCCTCCGGGTAAGGAACCATTTCTGCCACCGCCACCTAAGCGAGGAGGAGTTCCCCCTGGAACTATGGGAGGCGAGCCAATTTGCCCCCCATCACCTCCGGGAAGTAAAGAGCCTCGCGTTCTACCTGGTACTTGCTGAGTGCCGGCTCGATCGCCCCTGGGTGGGCTGGTGAGAGCAACCGTCTGATTAGGCCTGTTAATTGGGGGCGGAGCCAATAACTCGGGAAGTTCGGGTAGCACGGCCACTTGTCGCTGTGGCAGTTTGGGGAGTTCTGAGGTTGTCCCACCCGCTCCGTTGGCTCCTGGAGGGATTTGTAATACGATCGGCGGGAGCGGCCCAAAGGGATCTAACTGAGAAGGATTAGCTGTCACAGGGCCTTGGGGCACCGGCTGAAGCGGAAGCGTGGGATTCCTGTCATTGTTGTCGCCGATATTTGTTTGAGCCTGTCTTGCTCGTTCGTCTGGGTTGGTCGATCGAATTAACCCAGGAGGCTGGGCGGCTACTATTGGGGACGGGAAAGCCTGAGCTGGTGGGGTAGGGCTGGCAGTGGCTGCCGGAGATGGAGAGACTGCAATGGGGCTGGGGCTGGGGCTGACTATGTTGTTGGCCTCGTCGCCACCGCATCCTCCGATCGAGAAAGCTAGTAGTCCTATAGTCGCAAAATATAAAAGTTTGTGCATTGCCGATCGCCACCAAATCCTTAATTTCAAGATTTCCAACAAGGCTCTGCAATTACAGCCTGTTGCCGTTTATAAGTTTATCTGTGTTTCGATGTTATGCGATCGCTTGAAAATTGCCAAGTTTCCCTGATGATTCTGATCTGGGGATCGGGCGATCGGTTTTTGGGAGCGGGTTAGGATATCAGTGGCGGTCGTTGTTCGACATATTGAATTAATTAAGGTATTTAGATAATGGCAAAAGTGATTCTCAAGCGAATTTGGCGATCGGGCTTGGTTTGTGCGAGCGTTTTGGTTGGTCTGGGATCGGTGGGGGGTGGCGAGGTGCATTCTGATTCACATCAGCCAGAAACTCAGGTGATGACATTGGTGCCCGATGTGAGTTCCCAGCAGCACGCGCGGCGCAGCTATCCCGTTCCCCGCAGGGGTTCCCGAAGGGTAGGGAATCGGACTATCACGGAATCGGGATTCACAACTGGCAAATTGTACTCTCAGTTTTGGAACCCGTCAAATCCTGGTGCCAAACCCCCAGCAAATCAACCGGCTAAGCCACGGGGGAATCCACAGGTATTTCAAGCTAAAATCAAGCGTCGCGCTGGCGGGACGCCGGTGATTGATGTGGTATTTAACGGCAACAAGACTTTTGAGATGATTCTCGATACCGGGGCGAGCGGCACTTTGATTTCTCAGCGGATGGCTACTGCACTGGGAGTGAGGCCGGTGCGTACCATCAGAGCGGGGATCGCTGACGGTAGCGTTGTCGAGTTCCCGATCGGTCTAGTGCGATCGATTCGGGTTGGCGGTGCTGTGATCCAAAATGTCGAAGTGGCGATCGCCAAACAAATGCCAATAGGTCTGCTCGGTCACGATTTCTTTGGCAATTACGATGTCAAAATTAAAAAAGATGTTGTAGAATTTTATGTCCGCTGAAAGTGAGCTGAGTCGGAAACCGATTTTTGCTCAACTCGTGTCCTTTACAGTTATTCGCAACCCGGTCAAGGCTTTTAAATTTATTGGTTGAGGCGGTAGCAAAATGCAACCAAGTGTGGTATGGTTCTTAGTGTTTAAAGAGCCACCGACGGTTAAACTATCCGTGAAATCCGGCCACAAAAGCAGGGCTGCTGTTGGTGAGATCGGTAACAGTCTCCGACAACGATTCACACTACAAGCCAAGGCAATCAATTAAACAATTCGCCAAGCAGGTCGAAATAAGTTCCCAAAATGCTGTGGTTGAGGGAATTTTGGTTGTCTTTGTTCAGCCGGAGCCTAAAAAATATGTAAACTGATTAGCGGCAGATGTTCCGCCAAATCGGAAATCATGACGATCGAGAAATTAACTATTGTAAATAAGGTATTCGCATGGCACAAGCGTCTGTATCTCCTGTAGTGCTGATTATTCTAGACGGCTGGGGTTATCGTGAAGAAAAAGACGGAAATGCGATCGCCGCTGCGAAAACACCCGTGATGGACAGTCTCTGGGCCGCTTATCCCAGAACTCTGATTAAAACATCGGGCCGGGCGGTAGGGCTGCCAGACGGGCAAATGGGTAACTCAGAGGTTGGTCACTTGAATCTGGGCGCGGGCCGCGTCGTTCCTCAAGAGTTGGTGCGGATTTCGGATGCAGTGGAAGATGGTTCTTTGCTGGACAACCGCGCGCTGGTTGGGCTTTGCGAGAAAGTCCGCGCCACGGGCGGCAAGTTGCACCTAACTGGTCTTTGTTCTGAAGGTGGGGTTCATTCCCATCTCAGTCATATTAAGGGTTTGCTGCAATTAGCAAAGGCACAGGGAATTTCTGATGTTTGCATTCACGCGATTACAGACGGCCGTGATACTACTCCGAAAGAGGGTGTCGAAGCTCTAGGCAAGATTGAAAGTTATATCGCAGAGGTCGGGGTCGGTCGGATTGCGACCATTAGTGGTCGCTACTACGCGATGGACAGGGACAAGCGCTGGGATCGGGTGCAGCGCGCTTACGAGGTGATGACGACTGAGGGTGCGCCTGACGGTCGATCGGCTGTTGATGTGTTGCAGGCATCTTATGCTGAAGGAGTGACCGACGAGTTTGCAGCTCCGACTCGGATTTCTCCGGGGGCGGTGGCATCCGGGGATGGGGTAATTTTCTTTAATTTTCGCCCGGACAGGGCTAGAGAATTGACTCAGGCTTTTGTATCTCCCGATTTTAAGGGGTTTGAACGGCAGTTAATTGAGCCGCTGGCGTTTGCGACTTTTACTCAGTACGACCCGAAACTTTCGGTAATGGTGGCTTTTGAACCGCAGAATTTGAACAATATTCTGGGCGAGGTGATTTCTAAGCACGGTTTGCAGCAGTTGCGGACGGCGGAAACTGAAAAGTACGCTCATGTGACTTATTTTTTTAATGGGGGTCTGGAAGAGCCTTTTATCGGGGAACACCGGGAGTTGGTGCAGAGTCCGATGGTGGGGACTTACGATGAGGCGCCCCAGATGTCGGCGGAGTTGGTGACGGATGGGGTGGTGACGGCTTTGGAAAGAGGCATCTATTCGTTTATGGTGATTAACTACGCTAACCCGGATATGGTTGGTCATACGGGGATGATGGATGCGACGATAGTTGCGATCGAAACTGTGGATAAATGTTTGGGGCGGCTGGTGAGCGCCATTAGTAAAGCTGGGGGAACGGCAATTATTATTGCTGACCACGGAAATGCTGAGCAGATGTTTGACGAGGACGGGAATCCGTGGACGGCTCACACTACTAACCCAGTGCCGTTTATTCTGGTAGAGGGTGAAGGTCGGAAGATTCCGGGTCACGGGACGGATGTTCCTCTGAGGGCGGATGGTTGTTTGGCGGATATTGCGCCGACGATTCTGGAGCTGTTGAGGTTGCCTCAGCCCCCGGAGATGACGGGACGCTCTATGATACGATCGCCTGAGTTTGAAGTTCGTGCTAATCGTACTCCGGTGCGAGTTCGATTGTAGTAGGGACGCAGCAGTAGGGACAAAGGCGCCGTGCATTGGTGTCAACTTAAGCTGTAATCCGCCCAGTCCTCCCGCCCATCCGGTAGTCCGCCAGGGAATGAATTCCCTGTCTAATAGCGAAAGTCCTCTCAAGAGGACTAATGAGTTTAAAAATTCGGCGTTGCTGAATTGGGGTATGAAATTTGTAGGGGCAATCCCCCCGTGGTTGCCCCACCGCTGACAGCGTAAGCACTTAGAATTACCCCATCAGGCAAAATCATACTTGGATTCAGCAGTACCAAAATTCTTCTTTTCAGTCCTCTTAAGAGGACTTTGGCTTTGAGGCAGGGAATGAATTCCCTGCCGGACTGCGGGTTTGACGTTAAGTTGACACGAAGAAGGGCTCTTGGAGTGTCTCTGCATAAATTGTGTGCGATCGACCAAATTTGATATCATAATAAATTACCGATTACTAATTACCAATTACCCCACATTATGAATATTGTTTCTGTTTTACAAGTTATCTGGTCTTTGTCTGCTTTAGGACTGGTGATTTTTGTGTTGCTGCACAGTCCTAAAGGCGATGGTATTGGAGGGATTGGCGGACAGGCTCAATTGTTTACCAGCGCCAAGAGTGCAGAAACGAGTCTGAACCGCATTACTTGGGGTCTGTCTATTGTTTTTATGGGTTTGACTGTGATTTTGAGTGCTGGTTGGTTGGCGCCTAAGTTATAAGATTTGGATTTTTAACCACATTAGCTCACGGGCGAGACGCCCGTGCCACATTAGTTCACGGGCGAGACGCCCGTGCCACATTAGTTCACGGGCGAGACGCCCGTGCCACATTAGTTCACGGGCGAGACGCCC
>NZ_JAUBPB010000083.1:0-10992 GCF_036700545.1 Microcoleus sp. SVA1B4 | reverse complement strand
GTGCCACATTAGCTCACGGGCGAGACGCCCGTGCCACATTAACATTAGTTCACGGGCGAGACGCCCGTGCCACATTAGCTCACGGGCGAGACGCCCGTGCCACATAAATAAATTATTGTGGGGAGTAGGGGTTGGGCTTCTAGCCCGCCCTAAAGATGAAATTTAAGTGCAGTCAGAAAAATGCGGTTGTGGAAACTTACGGTAAAACCTCGATTGCTGGCTGGTTTGGGATTGGCTGTATGTTGTTTTAGCCTGATAATTTTTACTCAGGTTAATACTCCGGCGGCGACTCTTTCTTCTCTCCCCAATAGTTTGCCGAATCCACAGGTTCATCCTTTGCCACCAACGCTAGCAAATTGGCAAGATTCCACGGATAGCGGGGATTATTTTGACCAGGTTAAGCCACCGAATTTTGGTCATTTGTTGTGGTCGAAGTTTCCGATTCAGGTTTATGTTGAGCGTCCAGTTGATGCTAATAAGTCTGAAGAATGGGTGGCGGCTGTGTTGGATGTGGTGCGAGAATGGGGGGTTTATTTGCCTTTGGAAGTCGTGGATAGTTCGGAGGTGGCTGATATTAGGATTTTACGTCGGGCTCCGCCTTTGCGTCAAGGGGTTTTGCGATCGCGCTCAGGAGAGGCTACCTATAAGTTATACGCCCGTCGGGATGGGGATAAAACGGTGTTATCTCATCGGTTTTCGGTTTATTTGAATCCGAATCAAGTGGGGAAGTATATTCCGGCGACGGCGCGGCACGAGTTGGGTCACGCTTTGGGAATTTGGGGCCACAGTTTGATGGAAACTGATGTGCTTTATTTTTCTCAGGTGAGAAATCCTCCGCCTATTTCTGCGAGGGATGTTAATACTTTGAAGCTGGTTTACGAACAGCAGACTCGCTTGGGGTGGGAATTTTAGTTGAAACCATAAATTCCCGGCGATTGGAAATCGCGTCTACACAAACAAAGTCCGCCTTCGCGGACTCTAAGAACACGATAGTTAATAGGAAATATCAGAAAAATGAAAGATGAATGTTTTGGGATTGTGCCGATTTTTGGAAAGGAAGCTGATGCTTTGTTTTTGTTGATTCAACATCAAGCGGGACATTGGGCGTTTCCGAAAGGTCACGCGAATCCGGGGGAATCTCCTGCGGAAACGGCAAGGCGGGAATTTGAGGAGGAAACAGGTATATCGGATTTTGAAATGCTGGATGAGCCCAGTTTTACGGAACACTATTCTTTTGTTAAGGATGGGGAACCGATTGAAAAGACTGTGACTTACTTTTTAGGTTTTGTCAATTCGATGGAAGTTGTTTTGCAAGAGGAGGAAGTTCAAAATTCTGCTTGGCTTTCTTTTGAGGAGGCTGTTAAACGGATTACTTTTGATGCAAACCGCCTAATGTTTGGGGAAGTTAAGGCATATTTGGATGGCAGGAAGTTATACTAATTCTCGCCTCGTCTTTCAACAATAATGAGTGTGGGTTTGTTTGCTGAAATATTGTGTCAGGTGCGTCCCTCAAAGATTGTGGATATTATTTAAGATTTTTGAGGGCGACGCACCCTACATATACTGTTTGCTAAGAAAATTGAGGCAGGATTTAGTATAAGTTCATATCTATAAACCTCTTGCAAAAATAATTGGGACGGGCAAGAAGCCCCACCCACAAGAGTTATTTTTTATTGTGGGATGGGCAACTTGCCCGTCCCATTAATTGAGGGAGGAAAAGGATTTTTGCAAGAGGTCTAATAAACCCGGTAACTTTTGCGATACCGGGTTTATTAAGTGTCAGATTTTATGGGCGAATTCTGCCGCCAATCTGAGGTTATTTGTTGGTTTTCTGGGCTTCGGCGTGGTGTTGCAAGCGAGAGAAAACGTTATAGGCATCGGGGCCGGGAGTATTGTGTTCGACGGCGCCGTCGATGGGGCCTTCGATGGCTTTCCAAGCAGGAATTCCGCCTTTTAGTTCGGCTACTTTTCTAAAGCCTGCTGCGCGGAGAAGATTGGCAGCTTCGGCGGTTTGTTGGTCGTTTTCGCCGTAGATATAGATGTCGCGGATGGGTTCTAAACTGGATTGTGCTCGATCGACTAATTCGTCAATTGGCATCGGTACGGCGCCGGTAATGTGGCTTTTGGTGAAGCTTTCAAAGTCACGGGCGTCGATGATTGTGAGTCCTGGTTCGCCCCAATCTAAACGGGCTTTGAGGTCGTGGCTAGATGCTTGAGCTTTTAAACCGGGAGGGGTGGGAGTAAAGTCGGGAAGTTTTTCTTTGATGTTGGAAATTTGGTCGGGAATAGTTTTCATGGGTAAAATGTTGTTGAATGTTTTGATTGCCATTGCAATGTAACAAGATGTTTAGGTTGAATTCGTCTTTCTAAAGGCAGAATCGGGCATTGAACTAAAGTCGCAGTTACGCTGGTTTGCTGGTTGTTAGCTGCGGTTGGGATCGCTACATTTGTTGAGGTTGCTAGGAAGTAGCGGGCTGTGCTTAAAATGGTTTCGATCGCATTTGGTGCAGAGAATTTGAAGTGTGATCGCTTGTTAGAGTTGGTATTTTATCAAAGAATTCAATTTTAGTCAATGCCTATTATTTTTAAATAAAATTTGCATAAGTTGTGCGTAGCCTCGCGCGGATTTTTGCGGAAAAGTTTAAATGTTGGCCAGCAAGGTTTCTGGTAAAATTTAAGAGTAAAAATAAGTATTTAAAGGTATGGATATGTCTGAGAAAAGTGAAATTGCGGTGCCTATAACTTTGACACCGGAAGAGCAAGCGGTGTGGGATGCGAAGGCTAAAGTTCGGGTACTGCTGAATTTGTGGGATTTGGGCGGTGGGAAGATGATGGTGAAAAAGGGGGATTTGACTAAGCGGATTGTTCGCACTAATGAGACGAGTCAGAGATATCTGGGAGTGCTCGGTGAGTTGCAGGCGACTGGGGCGATCGAGTATTCGCTGGTAAATCGCGTGACGCTGGTGGAATTGACGGCGAAGGGGAAAGAAGTTTTAGCGCAGGGGCTCAAAAGTAAGGATTCTTTGTTTGAGTTTGATGGTTCTCAAATTGGTACTCGGCTGGGAAATTCTTTGTTGAAGTGGATTCGGCATCAGGATAGTGCGGCGAGTGTTGCGGTTGAGAAGGGGAAGGCGGATGTAGGGAC
Source organism: Microcoleus sp. SVA1B4 (assembly GCF_036700545.1). NCBI lineage: Bacteria > Bacillati > Cyanobacteriota > Cyanophyceae > Oscillatoriales > Microcoleaceae > Microcoleus > Microcoleus sp. SVA1B4. The sequence continues at coordinate 7,847 of NZ_JAUBPB010000083.1, read as the reverse complement.
GATCGCATCATATAACGATTTTAAGGCTGTGGCGATCGATGTGTATGACAGCTTGAACCGGGATTATAACTTAGACGATTTAGTGCCGATTTATCGGATGCGTCGGGCGATCGGCGAAAGGGTAGGGCGATCGGAGTTCAATGAGTGGCTGTTGGAAATGCAGGCTAATGATATTTTTCAGCTTATAGGTGGTGAAATGACAGACATCACGCCCGATAAAGCTGAAGATTCCATCAAAACTGCACTTGGTGCAGTCCGTTACTATGTCAAACGGCTAAATTCATAAAATTGACCTAAATCCTTTTGTACATTCGTTAACCTCACACAAAAAACCATGACTAATTCTTCTTTTTCTTCCATTGAAGACCTGAACGCCGCTCTTTTAAATCAAAATCCATTTGCTAAACCTCCTTTTCTCAATGCTGGTGATGTTTGGGGCCAGGAATTCTTCGATGTTGAGACAATAAATGCCCACGCCTCAGAAGCTGTATTTCAGGCACTAGCTCAAATTCGTGCTGGTCACTACAAGACAACTTCCATCGCTATAACGGCTCAGGATGGAACTGGAAAAACTCACATTATTAGCCGCATTCGCCATCGCCTACAGGAGCATGGCGGGGGCTTGTTTGTCTACGCTAATAAATATGGTAATATCAATCAAATTAAACAAGGATTTCAGCGAATATTGGCTGAGAGCCTGGGAAAGATTGGTAGAGATGGGGTGAGACAGTGGCAAGAACTAGCAACGGCAATGGCTAACAATGCTTTAAAGGTTTCCAAACCCAATGCTAAACTTTTTGCTCCTCAAGAATTATTTGGCAAATTTAAGGCAGGCACGCCCAAGCAACTAAAAAAGTGGGTTAAGGATCTAACAAAAGCATTTCTGCAAGCGAAAAGTGTTAACGATCCTGATATTGTCAAGGCAATTTTTTGGACACTCTCCGACGAGCAATCACTTTATGCAATCAAATGGTTAGAGGGTCAAGAAGTTGCTAAATACAAAGCCGAGGAGTTGGAACTACCAACTCAATGCCAATCTTTTGAGGCGGTTTTGCAAATCTTAGATTTGATTAGTGAGTACAAGGAACTGGTCATTTGCTTTGATGAGTTAGACACGCCTGATGCCTACGACGATATTAGTGGCTTACACATCAGTCAGATTGTTGCAGGACTAATCAAAGATTTGTTCCAAAATCTAAACCGGGGTTTGATACTGAGTGTAATGATGCCTCCTCAATGGAGCAATAAAATAAAGCAGCTACCTGGGGGAGTGTTCACTAAGGTTTCGGTGCAGGGAAATCCGATTGACTTGAAATACATGGATGCAGAATCAATTGTTAACTTAGTTAGCTTTTGGTTAGACAAATATTATGAACGACAAAACTTAATTCCTCCTGATCCAATTTATCCATTCACTCACATTCAACTTAGCGAGCTTGGCAAAGGCAAACCCACTGCTAGAGAGGTTTTGAAGTGGTGTAAAGAAAATTGTCAGCCTCCTATTTCTACGGGGGAAGGCACTAAAAATCCCGATATTTCTAATCCAGTTGAACTTGCTTTTGTCAAAGAGCTAGAGGAAGATGTAGGAAATTTTTTAGAAGATAATTATCTGCTTGCTGATGCTATTTTATTTGGATTTCAGAGTTTGATTGGTCAGACGGTGGAAAGGGTCACACTTCAGGAAGCTACAGATAAAGTTAAAAAACGTGGAGGCAAGGATGATTACATCAATTTCAAGGTACTTGTCAAAGACAACGGAATAGATGTAACTATTGGAGTTGCAGTGCTTCAGTATGCTGGGGGCAAAGGGTTAGGAGCGGGTTTAAAAAGGTTAAATGATTACCCAACTTTTAATTTAACTCGCGGTTGTTTGGTTCGTTCCCAGAGCAAAAAGATTACTTCATACCTTGAACAAAAGTATCTTGTACCGCTCATTAAACAGCAAGGTGGAGAATATGTTCCACTGAAAGAAGATGAAATCAAACCGCTGTTAGCTATTCGGGCTGTTCATCAGAAGCGCGAAGTAGATTATGGGGTGAGTGAGGAGGAAATTTTCAATTTTATTGCAGAAAAAGGTGCTGAGAAAATGCTAGGGGCTAGCAACCCCTTGCTTAGAGAGATTCTTAGCGATCCGTCCTATGAGGTTCCTACCGATCTGATTGAAGATGAACCCGTAGCTGTAGCGGAGTCTATTATGGATGACTTATCGGAGTCAGAAGAATTAGATAAGTCGTGCGATAATTTACTCAGCCAATTTAATTAAGGCTTCATAAACTATTAACTTTATATTCGAGAACAGTAAATCCATGTCGCTAGTCAACATTGACAGGGCTATCCGTTTACCTGCCCCAGACGTAGAAGCTTTAATCCAAGGGCGAATGATTGCAGCAATAGTTTGGCGAACGTTTAATCCGGGAGAACAATATGCACTTTATCCAACCGATAATTCTAATATGTCCTTGATAAAACCTAAGCAAATGAGCTTGTTTTCAGAGTCAGGGCAATTAGAACTACCCCTCGTAGTTTTAGATAAAGTTTCGATCAAAGCTTGGGCTAGGTGCGAATTTTGCCAAACGCTGAACGATCCAGAATCATTAGAGGCTTTGTCGCTGTTAACAGTCTGGAAAACAGAGGCATTACAGCAAATTCTCCAGCAGCGTCCGTTTATTTTTGTAGCTTACCTGCGGGTTTATTTACTGCCTCAGCCGCTGGAAATGCCAGTGCATCCCAGCGGCAATTTTGTATCTTTGCCAAAATCCCTAACTGTTACTGATGCAACGCCAGTGTTGAGCGAGTCTATCTTTGCCAAACGCCGTCAAAAGCTGGAAAAACTAGAGCCTCCTGAACATCCAGAATTGGAAGAGTTGCAAAGTGCATTAGTGCATTTATCCACCACCAACCCAAAAGCCAAACAACTAGACGCAGAAATCAAAATGTTTCTAGGTTGGAGTAGCGATAAGCCTGTAAAACCCATCAAACCGGATTTAGCTTGGATAAAGACTATAGCAGCTTTAGGAAATCGCAGTATAGAACTAGAAGAAAAAAAAAGCAACTATCAAGCAGGCACAGATTTTGAGAATATCACACGTCAAAGCCTTGAATTTTTAGGATTCAAGATTGAAAATGCCTACAAAGGCGGTGCTGGTGGTTTAGATTTATTTTGCTCCAAACCCTATCCCTTAGTTGGTGAGTGTAAGGCGGGTAGACTTATCCCTAGTCGAACTGCTGAAGAATTGATTAAACTGGGAGGAATGCACTTAAGTCGGGATAAATTTTTAGAATCTACCAAGTTAGTGATTGGCCCTGGCAATCCTTCGGTGGATATGTTGAAAGCAGCACAAGAGTGGAAAGTTAGTATTATCAATGCCATGACTTTACAGAAGCTAGTTGAGTTAAAAGCTAAATATCCAGGTGCTGTCAACTTAGTTGAACTAAAGCCCTATCTAGAAATGGGGCGGCAAATTGACGACAGGATTAAGGATTATATTGAGAAAGTTGAAAGAGAAATTAGGCTGCGATCGCAAATCATACAAGCAGTGAAACAACTTTGCTCAGATAGCGACTTTCCAACGGTTGTTGAGATTAAAGTTCAATACAATGCTAGATTTGCCGCCACTGATTCTAAGCTGACAAACGAATCAGTAAAGGATTTGACTATAGAACTTTCTTCACCGCTGACGGGTTACTTAGGGCGAATTAAAGGAGACAATTCGCAAAGCGATCGCTTTTATTTCCTGCGCGATTTGCTGCTAGATGATTGAGATGCGTCAAGGGCGATTCCCTACGGGATAGTTTCGGCGATCGCACTTTATCCAATTTCCTACACAGCATCAGGATCTACGCCCAATTCTCGTAACCTGGCCGCCAATCTTTCAGCGCGTTGATGCTCCTCTTGGGCACGTTGACCCTCTTCTTGGGCCCGTTGGCGTTCCATTGCAGCTTCCTGTTCGAGTTGCCGCAATTGCGCGTTTTCTGCCTTAACTAACTCCTCTACCAATGGCGGGTTTAGTATTTCATCCACCGATAAAACCAGATCGGGAAATACTACAGACACCATTTCCTCACCAGGCAAGAAATCTGTATACGTGTAACCATCTTCACCTTCAATCAATGCAAAAAGCCGAATTTTTTGCTTGCCCATTTTAGGGTCAACAATGCAATATTCTGGCACATTCGCTAATTCGTACTCTCCGCGTTTAATCACGTAATCTTCGCGGCGATTTTCGCTAACTACTTCTACTACTAACAGCGGCTTTTCATCAAATTCGAGAATGCCTGCACCTGGTCTAGCAGCCGCTTGTTCCAAAAGACTTTGAGTGCAGACAACTACATCGGGAATCCGAGATTTATCTTCATCTGTTCTCACTCCCAGACCCGTTTTTACTACTAAGTCGAGATTGTGTTCAGCTAGGTAACGCTGCAATTGGTAAACTAAATATTCGCAAATTTTGATGTGTAAAACTGTGGCTGTTGGCATCGGGATTAATTTGCCTTTGTACAGTTCATATTTTACATCAGATTCTCCTTGATAAACTCGGTATTCTTCAAAGGTTAATGTCGGCGAAGTATCGAGTTGCTGTTCTGCTAAAACTGGGGCGATCGATTGAGACATAGGTTTTGGTATGAGTTTATCTTGATACAATTCCTATTGTAGATCGGATTACCATTTGGGCGATCGCCTCAACAAGGCTGTAGCTGCCTCACTATCGAGAGGTTTAGAGAAAAAGTACCCCTGACCGTACTCGCAGCCGATCGCCCGCATTTGAGCCAATTGGACGGCGGTTTCGACACCTTCTGCCACTACCTCCATCCCCAAACTGCGCGCCAGCATGACGATCGCCCGCACAATTTCCAAATTTTCCCCCATTTCCCCGATGCGACTGACAAAAGAGCGATCGACCTTCAAAATATTAATCGGGAACTTGTGCAAATAACTCAGAGACGAATAACCAGTACCAAAATCATCAATGCACAAATCAATCCCCAAGTCTCTCAACTGCGAAAGCATCGCCGCCGCCGCTTCCCCATCTTCCATCACCACACTCTCAGTAATCTCCAACTTCAAACAGCGAGCATCAACACCCGTTTCCTGCAAAACTTGCTTAATTTGCTCGATGGATTCCGGTTCCGCAAACTGCCTCCCCGAAAGATTTACTGCTACAGTCAGCCGCGAATTTCCCACAGGTAAATTCAAACTCTGCCACTTAATAATTTGGCGGCAGCTTTCGCTCAAAACCCACAAACCCAAAGGCATAATTAACCCAGTTTCCTCAGCCATCGCAATAAATTCCATCGGGGAAACTAAACCCCGTTCCGGGTGCAGCCAGCGCACCAGCGCCTCAAATCCGATAACTGAGCCAGTTTTCAAACTAACTATCGGCTGATAATAAACAGTAAAAGGACATTCCAATTTTAAAGTAGGCAATTGCGACTTCGGACGCTCCAATCTGCGATCGATTTCACTCATCGGCGAGTTTTCCGCCGCCGTCCCACAGGCAAAATCCACTATCGAATATTTCAAATTTAGTTCTTCAACCGACTCCCGCAAATCGTGTTCCAAGTGCATCAAAGCCACAGCCTGAGTGTGCATCGCACTGGTAAAAACTTCGTAGCGAGCTTTACCGAGAGCTTTGGCCCGGTACATCGCAATATCAGCATCGCGCAAAATATCTCCCGGCCACTGATATTTGTCGGTACTCAAAGCAATGCCGATGCTAGCAGTAATTAAAACTTTATTACCTTCCAAATAAAGCGGTCGTTCGATCGTCTTGAGAATTTCCTTTGCTTGGGCGATCGCCTCATCAACACCTTTAATTTCCTCCAGCAAAATCACAAACTCATCTCCCCCTAGACGAGCCACCGTATCCCCTGGCCGCAAACAAGTCAAGAGACGGCGAGCCACAGCCACCAACAGCCGATCGCCCGTGCGGTGTCCCTGACTGTCATTAATCACCTTAAACCTGTCCAAATCCAGAAACAGCACCGCAAACTGATAGGTTGGATGCCGTTGGGCGCGGGCAAAAGCTTGCCCCAACCTGTCAGTCAACAAAGCACGGTTGGGCAACTCCGTCAGCGCATCGTGCAAAGCATCGTGCAACAATTGTTCTTCAGCCACCTTGCGTTCAGTCACGTCGTGACAGTTGACCACAATTCCCCGCACCGAAGGTTCCTCGAGCAAATTCGTCGCCACCGCTTCCAACACGCACCAGGAACCATCCTTGTGTTTCACTCGGTATTCCGCCATGCCCAGGCTAACTTTCGGCATTTGCATGACACCTTTGAAAACTTGATCCACTATCAGCAATTCGTCAGGGTGAATCAAGTCAAATATAGACCTGCCGAGGACTTCTGCCGTCGGGTAGCCCAAAATCCGCTCTAGGGAAGGAGATACATAGCGGCAAAAGCCTTTATCGTCGAGAATCACAATAATGTCTCTAGCATTTTCAATCAATGATCGAAAGCGCTTCTCGCTTTGCCGCAGCTCTTGTTCCGTGCGCTTGCGATCGGTAATATCGGTATTCATGTAAATCAGACCGACAATTTTCCCTGTAGCGTCTTTAATAGCATCGGCCCGCAGCAACACTTGCAAAGTTTCACCGCTTTTAGTGCGGTTGGTAATTTCACCAAACCAAGAATAACCTTGGGCGATCGTGTCGAGTACCTCCCTGGCCACTGCGGGGTCAGTAAAAACTGCCGATATACCTCCGGCTAGTTTAAATTCCTCTGCCGTGTCCCATTCAAATAGCTGAGAAAACGCTTGATTTTGATAGATGTGAGTGCCGTTCGCATCGCTGATGCCGATCGCGTCACTCGAACTTTCCACCGCCTTGCGAGTCAGCACCAGAGCTTCTTCTGCCCGCTTGCGCTCGGTAATGTCAATCCCTACCAGACAAGCTGCTTTGCCCCGATCGTACTTTTGAGCCACAATCAAATAGTATCCCTCCGACTCTCCTCCGTCGGTTTGTACCTTAACGTTGAGTTCTTTAACCGCTTCCGTAGCGTCATCGGCAAAAAACTCCACCACAAAAGAGTTAAAATCCGAGCTAGCGCCCAGAAAACCAATATCTTGACCGACAAAAGCCGACGGCGGCAAACCATGCAGTTTGGCTAAGTGCTGGTTAACCCCCAAATAGCGCAAATCCGAGCTAATCCAAGATACTGTGCCCGGAACTGCTTCCAAAATCGTTTGCAGTTGGTCGTTAGCTTGCTGCAATGCTTGCTGCACTTCACATATTGGTTCCGCCAAGTCAGATTGAACTCCTACAAAGTGAGTCAAATTAGCGTTGTCGTCTCGCACGGGAGATAGCGATAATTTGCTCCAAAAAGGAGTGCCGTCTTTGCGGTAATTTTTAATTGGTGTCTGGATTTCTCGACCTTGGCGCAAGGCCTCGCGGATTTTAGCTACGGTAGTTCGATCGGTATCCGGGCCTTGCAAAAATCGGCAATTACGCCCCAAGATTTCACTGGCGCAGTAACCCGTCATCCGTTCAAAGGCCGGATTGCAATAAATTATGGGACAATCTGGTGCATTGGCGTCAGCAATGACAATGCCGCAGCTAGTAGCGGCCAGGGCTCGATCGCGCGGCCACAGTGCTTCTGATGCAGTATGGCGATCGTCGGCACTCCCCACTTCACCTAAATTAGAAATTGACTGGTTCTCCCGATCTCCCATCAGCCGAACTTTCAAGCAAACCTTTACAATTTCCGAGTTGTTTCTTACTTTAACGTTTTTCAGGACTCGCGCAACGTAAATTGTATCTTCGCATTTAAGTAAGGAATGAGAATTAAATAACTTCCACAAGTTTGTGGGATGGGCGTCCCGCCCGTCCAAAACGGACGGGCGGGAC
>NZ_JAUBPB010000082.1:9031-28431 GCF_036700545.1 Microcoleus sp. SVA1B4 | reverse complement strand
CTTTGCCAGTAATGTCAGGAGTTGAACCGCTAACACCGTCAAAGTTAGTCGTAGTCAAATTGCCGAAAGCGCTCGCGCTAAACTCGAATTTGTCCACCCCAACAGTAAAGTCAGCAATTTTATCGCCGCCTTCTTTCGTTGTCCTGTAAACAAACAGATCCGCACCACTGCCGCCGCTTATGACATCCAAACCAAGGCCGCCGGTGATGGTATCGTTGCCGTCGCCGCCAAGGATGGTATCGTTAAAATTGCTGCCGACAATGTTGTCATCGCCTGCTAAACCATCGAAATTAACGGCAGCCGGATAAGTGCCGAAATTCACATTGTCAGCACCAGCAGTACCGACAGGAACATTTAGTGACGTGCCGCTGAAGACAAAGTTACTGACTTGCAGGCGAATGCTTGCCGAGAAACTCGTGAGAACTTCAAAGCGCGCCCCAACAGCAAATACCAGTACAGCACGACCGGTCTCGGCATCTATAAACTGACAGAAAGTAGGCGCTTCTCGGTTGCCACCCAAAGCTATAAACCGCGCTTGCAAAGACGCGATGCTGTTAACAGTGGTATCCAGGCTGAAATCGAGCAAGTTAGCGCTGCCGATCGACCCAACAGCAGTAGTAGCAGTAATATCCAGTCGGGTCAAGCTAGAAACGGTGAGATTAGCAAAAGCTGCCGTAGAAAGCTCTAAAACATCGTCATCGACATTAAAGTCAGTAATAAAGTCAGCTTCTACAACTGTTTGAACCTCTTGGCGGGAAGTCCGGTAAATAAAGCGATCCTTTCCAGCACCCCCAATTAGAGTATTGGTTCCTACGCCGCCTTCGATCTCGTCATCATCATCGCCGCCTTGAATTTTGTCGTTGCCCAAGCCTCCTTTTAGTGTGTTTTTGCCTTTACCACCGATGATATCGTCATCATCATCGCCACCATCTATATCGTCATCATCATCGCCGCCTTGAATTTTGTCCTTGCCCAAGCCTCCTTTTAGTGTGTTTTTGCCTTTACCACCGTCGATATCGTCATCATCATCTCCACCGTCGATATCGTCATCATCATCGCCGCCTTTAACTTTGTCGTTGCCTTTGCCTCCTTTGATTTTGTTTTTGCCTAGACCGACTTCGATATCGTCATCATCATCTCCACCGTCGATATCGTCATCGCCATCGCCGCCTTTAATTGTGTCCTTGCCTTTGCCGCCGATGATTTTGTCTTTGGCGTTGCCGGCTGTAATGTTATCGTCACCATCGCTGCCTTCGATATCGTTATCCAGCGTCGCAGAACCGACAATAACTTGAGGTGCTGTAGTGCCACCAAACTTAAAGACATTTTGCTCGATGTTCAAGCTAAAACGCTGGCCGGTGAGAGATCGTTTGCCGTTGCTAACTTCAAAACCAAAACTCAGCGCACCGACAAAACCTACTGTCGCTTTGAACCTTACCAAGCCTGCGTTAATGTCTGCTTGAGTGAAGGTAAAACCGACTTGTGTTACGGCGACTCCATTAAACAATAGTTGGCCGGTTGTAGCATCGGGTAGCTCGGTTAACTTGAAGACTGTGCCGCTAGGACCTTGCTCGTCATCGACAAACCGCAACAACTCAGAAGTAATAGTTTGCTCGCCGCCGCTGGAACCAGCAGTCAAGTTATTATTAGCTTCCACTCGCGGAGGGTTAAAAATCGGAGTGAGAGTTTGACTTGGAGTTGGAGTTGGAGTTGGAGTTGGAGTTTGAGTTGGAGTTTCAGGATTAACTTCCAAAAAGTCGCCAGCAGTGATCAGCGTTGCGTTGACATTCAACAATAGCGCCAAGGCAAAGTTATTGACCCGAATTTCGGTATCGCCACCGACTTGTATAAAGGTCAAGCTGCTAAAGTTCAAGTCGCCAAACAGCAGAAATTTGTCGCTGCCGTCTGTGTAGTCAGTGATGACTGCTTTTGCCCCAGAGGTACTGTTACTCACGACATAAACGTCATCTCCAGCACCGCCGACACAGGTATGGTTGCCAGTACCGCCCATCAGCGTATCGTTGCCGTCGCCGCCCATCAGCGTATCGTCGCCATCGCCGCCACCAACAACGCTGTCGTCGCCATCGCCGCCATCTGCCATGTCATTGCCGTTGCCAGTCACGAGGGTATCGTTGCCAGCACCGCCCATCACGCTGTCGTCGCCGTCGCCGCCCATCACGCTGTCGTCGCCGTCGTCACCCATGCAAACGTCGTTGCCGACACCGCCCATCACGGTATCGTTGCCGTCGCCGCCCATCACGCTGTCGTCGCCGTCGTCACCCATGCAAACGTCGCTGCCGGCACCGCCCATCACGGTATCGTTGCCGGTGCCGCCGCTAACGTTGTCGTCGCCGTCGTCACCCATGCAAACGTCGCTGCCGGCATCGCCCATCACGGTATCGTTATCTTTGCCACCGTTAACGGTATCGTTGCCGTCGCCGCCGCTAACGTTGTCGTTGCCTGTGTCGCCCCTGACTGCATCGTTGCCTTCGCCGCCCTCACAATCATCGTTGCCTTTGCCGCCATAGACGGTATCGTTGCCGGCGCCGCCGTCAACGTCATCATCTCCTTCGTTGCCGTGGGTCCAGTCATCGCCGTCATCGCCTTCGCAGATGTCGTTGCCACTGCCACCCATCACGGTATCGTTGTCTTTACCGCCGTTAAGGGTGTCGTTGCCGTCGCCGCCCATGAGGGTATCTTTGCCCAGATCGCCTCTTATTTCATCGTCGTCATCGCCGCCCTCGCAATCATCGTCATCTTTACCCCCGTAGATTTTATTTTTTTTGCCACGGTTTCCTTTGATTTTGTCCTTGCCTTTCTTGCCGAATATCTCATCCTGCTCGCCGGTGGCGACAAGGATGTCATCGTCATCGGTACCGACGACGGTTCGGCGGCGATCGATGCCGCTGTCATCATCTAAGTCATCTATGTCGCCCACACCTTCTTCTAGTACGCCGTTAGATTCCGCCATTTGGCTGTCATCAGCAGCACCTTCTTCCAGTACGCCGTTAGACAGAGCTGGAAATGTGGTGGTAAGGCCGTCGGTGTTTTCGGTGAGCGCTATCTGAATTAACTCGGCTAACTCCTCATCAGAAATTGTAGAGCTGTCGTCGCCTAAATCCCCGACTGGCTTTTGTGTTTCATCTTGAGCGAGAAAAAGTGTTCCCGCTCCTTCTTCTAACAACGTTAGTTCATCCATTGTTGATATTTCCCAAAAAATGGTAAGCTTCTTAGAATCAATTTATCAGCAAACAGGAGGCTGCAGAAGATTTTTTTTAAACTTCATGCTTTCGCCCCCTATAGGAGCTGGTTTCCTCATCTTTACTATTATAGATGCCACTTAAACTGCAAGGTTTTTTTCGCTATTTTGCGAGTTTTATATTCTGCCATTGCGTACCAAAATTAATTAATCCGCAACCTACACTGTAATAACTGCGCCGAAGCTCCGAGCTTTTAAGATGTTCTCGGTATTTTCTACAGTAAGCTGCGCCGAAGGGCCCCTGCCTGTAGAGTTTCTACGTAATTTCTACAGTGAATTAGCTGAATTTAAACTCGCAACTGACAACTCCTAAATAACTACCCAAAACATCTATCCCCCAAAATTTTACCCTTGCTTTTTTTCCGATCTAGGCTGGGTGTATTGAAGTTTTGTAACACTCCCAGCTTTGACAAATCCTTCCCTGACCTAGGATTTGAATCTCTTGACTAAACGACAGCACCCTCGTAATTTTAGTTCCCGATGATTAATTAGAAATTTAGATAATTCCCCCGACCAAATATTTGTTCTAATTTTTAGTGGCACAATTTTCTCTCATTCGAGGAAACCTCGCGAACTGAGTTTTTTTTCGGATCAATACTAAGAGTTCTGCCAAAATATATCTATCTTAAGGCAGATTGTAAGATTTGCTTTCAAATGGTAAATGACGCAGGAGTAGTTTTTGGTGACTGTTGCAAGCTCGGCATTTTGAGCGGGCATGACCCACGGCGAGGCTGCCCAACCCTGTTGTTTTGTAACGGCTTCGCTACCAAGTCCAATAATTCTCCGAGAAACCGGCCTGATGAGGGGTAATCCTCTAGATGCCAAAAAAAGAGTTGCTTGAGAGTACCGGAACAATTTTATGGTCGTTGTATTGTTGAGAGTTCTTGGCTGCTGATGTTTATTTTTGCTGCTTAACTTTAACTCGATTAAAACAGTTAAATTAAAAATTTTCTATATCATGAAAGCGGTAAATTAGCAATAAATTATTAGGAATAATCGATGGTCAAGTATCGATTATCGATCGCCACGGAGGTCTTAAGGATGAGGGCGGAGGGCTTACGGATGAGAACCCAGGGCTGACCAATTAATTAATTGACACAAAATCAAGATTACACATGGGGGGTTGGTGGTACAGGATAAGCGGTAAAGACCGATCGACCCCTCTCCCAAAAAAATAAAATACTCAAATTTGCCTGCGATATTGCCCTGAAACCGGTTGGCGAGAGCCGAAGTAATTTTAATAAGAACTAGAGATCCGCCTGGTAAAGTGCCTCCAATTTAACTTTACTCAGCAATGAGAAACTCAAGTTCACGACGAATCTAAAGGGGTCTGCGGTAGAGGTGCAAAATGTTAAAGATAGCAAGATTGGAGAAAATTCGGCTTTCACCGAGCCACAGGGCAATCAAAACTAATAAACTGTTATTAAAGTACAACTTTTATATCCTCAAAGTGTTTGAACAAATATACATGACCCTAGCGATCGCCCGATCGGGGGAAGCGCATTCAGAAACTTTGATTGGAAGAGTAAAAAATATGTTGCCGAGCGCTATTGCTAGCCGCAAAAACGCAGGCAAATTCAGAATTAAGGCGGGAGGGCGCTAAATCGGTGAGCCAGGAATTTCAACTCTCAGTCACCCCCGTTGGGGACGACGAATATCTAGTGCGGACAGAAAGGGTTGCACCCGGTGTACCCTTAGCCGAACAACAAGTCCGCTGGCCGATCGACGAATGGCTTGCACTGTCTGCCCAACTGATGAACGACCCGCTGGTGGGCTTGCTCCAGGGAAAAGCAGTACAGGGAAGCAGTTTTGCGGGTCGCGGCCTCTCCCGTTCGGGAAACAACTCAGCGCCGAATTTAGTAGCCCTGGGGCAACAATTATACAGCGGGCTGTTTCAAGGAAACTTGCGCGATAGCTGGACTTGCGCTCAAGGCATAGCCCAGCACCGCCGAGAAGTGCTGCAACTGCGACTCGGACTCAAAGGCCGGCGCTTGCCACGACTGCCGTGGGAAGTTCTGCACGCCGGCGATCGCCCTTTGGCAACCGGCACCGATGTCGTATTTTCTCGCTACCAACCAGGTACAAGTTTGTTCAAGCAAACCCGGATACTGCCTAGTGGCGGGCCACTAAAAATTTTAATGGCGATCGCCTCTCCGAGCGATCGAGACAGCTTGCAGCTCAAGCGAGAAGTGCTCCATTTGCAGCAAGAACTCCAAAACCGCACCGGTCATCCTCTCAAAAACAGCCCCCATTGCCCGGAAATTCAACTGACTATTCTCGAACAGCCCGATCGAGAACAACTTACCCAAGCCCTAGAACAAGGACACTACCAAGTCCTGCACTACGCAGGCCACAGCAACTTAGGTTCCAGAGGTGGGGAACTCTACCTAGTCAGCAGCCGCACCGGCTTAACCGAAACCTTGAGTGGCGACGACTTAGCTGGATTGCTCGTTAACAACGGTATTCAGATGGCCGTGTTCAACTCCTGCCGCGGCGCCTACGGCGACCCCTCAGACCTCGCGGACGACAGCCCGGAACGGAACTTAACCGAAGCTCTAGTCAAGCGTGGAATTCCGGCAGTGCTAGCAATGGCAGAAAGCATCCCCGACGATGTAGCCCTAACTCTCACGCGTTTGTTTTACCGCAACCTCAATCAAGGCTATCCAGTCGATCTCAGCCTGAGCCGTGCCAGAGCTGGGCTAATTTCTGCCTACGGTTCTCACCAGCTATACTGGGCTTTGCCCATTCTCTATCAGCACCCGGACTTTGACGGCTATTTGACCGGCGCGCCAGCCCACAGTGCGACATCCGGTTCTATGGTGCACATAATCGCGCCGGGAACGCCACCGGCGCTCGCGGGTACAGAATGGAAGGCCCCGTCTTCGGTTTCGGCGATCGCCCAATACCCCCCAATCCCAGCGAATCGATCCCATGAGTCAGACAATTCTGACGGCGAAGTCTGGGAATATCCCAACCAATTAAAAGATCGTAGGGATTGGGTTCACCAGAACGATCGAGCCGATGCTACTAACTCACCGAACTCACCGACGGCTTCGCCCTCCTCTATTCCTAATTCTGAGTGTTCAGCGATCCAAGCAACTCGCGCCGCTGCATCGACTCAGAAACCGTTAAAAAAACCGGGGCTGAAAAAATCTGTCACCCTGATGCTTTGCTTGTTGTCCGTTGCTTTTAGTGCTGGCTTTTTTGGGTGGCGGTACTCGAACCAGCGAGGCCCGAAACCAGAAGAGTTACTGCCGGCGGTACGGACTCCCCTGTCGCAAAGTTACCTGCAACAACGTCACTAAAAGCGATCGCCAAAAGCGATCGCCCACTGCAATGCTGAATTTAGACCCTCTTGGCCTGGCTCCAAACTGGGTGGGGTTTTTGCTGGCCATTCGCGATCGGCTGCCCCTGACAAAGCGATCGAAAGTATACTGCTCGATCGAATCTCGGACTTACCTTCATCAAGTCGGTTTTTACCGAAAATAAGCAGCAGCCCAACTAAGCATCGAGGAAGAAACTGGGTTTCTCGTCGAGAAAGTAAGTCCGGGACTGCTTAATATAGAATGCGTCAGTCGATTTGAGATTTTAGACCTCGGCTTGAGTCCTGAGTCGAACGATTTGAGATTTTAAATTTACTCCACAGATAAATCTGGGAAATGGAACAAGAGTCTAAAATTTTGATCTCTCCACGACAGGAGTCGGTGGCTTGTATGCGTTTTTGAGCGGGCTGATTCGGCAGCACGAGCATTCCTCATTCGGCACAAGACAATAAAAGCCAGAGTTGCCACAATTAAGAACGTCCTCACCGTCAGCGCGCTTATTTAACAATAATTAATTATGGAAGCGGCTGTGAGTTTGACCTCCTCGCATCCAGGATACCCGCCACGTGATTCATGCCGAAAGCAGACTCAGGACCGGTGAAATAAAAAACCTGTATCCGATGAAACTTGCCGAACGTATTTATCCGTGGGGTCAAGGCTTAAATCTAAAATCTAAAATCTAAAATCTAAAATCGATTGACGCGCCCCTCCAGTTGGTGCATAAATTTTGAGAGTATGGCAGTTTACAGGCCACGACTCGAAACCAATACATTTCCATCGAAACTCCATGTCGGGAACCGCTGCTAATTTGTAGTGCATCAAACATTTAAGCTGTTGTGCATTAAACTCGGTCTTTTTCAATTCCCCTGTGGAAATAACCTCAAATTCTCTGGCTTGGGGCCGGAGGAGGAAGATTTTCGCCAGTTCCCCCTAGAAATCTACTGATTCGTGGCGAAGTGTTAAGAGTCGCGAAGCAATCTCGCCCGATCAAAACTATTCTCCTCTTAGTGGCTGCCCGATGTTTCTGCCGCCGCGCCCATGGAGTCGGGTTTTAGCTTAAACCCGTTCAACGAACCGGTGAAATTTCCTGCAATTTTTACCGGATTGCCTTCCCCAGACTGCGTTCTGTGCAAGTTATATGCCCAAAACCTTAATAGAAGATTGCTCGTTGGTATTTGGGGTTTTGAGGGGATTTCCAGCCGTAAAAATAGAATTTACAAGTAGCTGGCAGTGGCATCGAGAACAAGTGCTGCCTCGTCTTGTTGAGGTAAAAGTTAACCCCGCGCCGGTAAATGCTTTCGGCAGATTTGCAGTGGCCGCGTTCTAGGTATTTCCATTCATGGCTGTCTTATTTTGACCTTGACCGCAGACACAATCGGGGATTGGTGAATGCAGGGAACAGACTTTACTGTAAAAAAGTAAAGCATTTAATTTGCGACAATAATTCCCCGCGCGATCGCTCCAAGGCTTACACAAGGATTTGGGCCGCGAGGAGCAAATTGATCGCCCTTCGAGCATCCTTACTTGCACCCCCGGTCTTGAGGCCGCAGAAATTTCTCCAGAATCTTAATATTCAGAATTATTAGTATTGACAGTGAAACAAAGTTAATCTAATGTGTTGTAATTGATATAAGTAAAGTCCAATAAGCGAGGTACGGTCAATGGCAGAAACAGCTACAGCACCCTTAACAGGAAAAGGTCTGCTTCAAAAAATCAAAGGCAGTGATTTGCCACGCAGAGAACTTGCGAAGCTTTGCGGCTACTTCACAGTCAGCAAAAGTGGAGAAACCCGGATTAATCTGGCTGAGTTTTACGATGCAGTGTTAGCTGCTAAGGGCATTGAGCTAGAGAAGTCTAAAGCAGACGGACGCGGGCGAGAAGCGAGTTATCGAGCTAGCGTTCACAAGAATGGTTCGATCGTGATCGGGGCAAATTATACCCAAGAAATGGGATTAAAGCCGGGAGACGAGTTTGAAATTAAGCTCGGATACAAGCACATTCGCTTGATTCAGATCGATGTGGACAGACCGGATGTGGAATTGGATGATGAAGAGGAGGATACAGAAGAATAGAGGCGATTCCCTGCGGGATAGCTTCGCGGCGCGTGATGCAGTCAGCCGATAGCAAGGCGACTGGATTTGGCTTCGCTACACGAGTATTTGCGCGCCACCCTTCGATTTAACTGATGAGCTGTCTTGACTATTTCTATTTTCTCTTGTCTCGCAAAGACTACAGTGCCTCTGAACTTCGCAAAAAGGGGCAAGAGAAAGGTTTTGGCAATGAGGAAATATTGGAGGCGATCGCGCAAATTCAAGACCGCGGCTATCAGTCCGACACTCGCTTGGTGGCAAACTCGATCGCCTCTGCAGCAGGCAAATACGGAAAGTCTGCCATCAAGCGCAAGTGCCTGCAAAAAGGAATTACCAACGATTTGTTCGAGCAAGTCTGGGAAGAAGAAATTGCCGAAAATCAGGACTCCGAAGCAGAAAAACTGGCCGAATTAAAAGCCAAAGTCATGCGGAAATACAAGATCGATACTTGGGGTAAAGCAGATCCGAAAACCAAGGGCAAAGTCTTGAATTACCTGCAATACAGGGGCTTTAATGCCTTTGAAATTTGGCGACAGTGGCAAACAGAAGAAGATGACGAGTAAATAGTAGGGCCAAGCAAATAGATGCGGCCCAGATAGGCAAGCACAACTGCACTGCTGTCGACGGGGCTAAAGTGTAAGTCCTGAGTTTTTGTAAATATATGTCAATCCTCAGCGTTGACTAAATAAGATTCGTACATCTGCCGATGTCTGGCTAAAAGCTGGAGATATTTCTCATTGATTTTAGCCAGCATCCATTTCTCTTTAAAAATGGCGGCGGATTCGGCTTTCACCGGATCTGTTTCGAGCGGCAAAATATCTTTTCGAGCGGCGGTTTGCTCTGCAACAGAATTCAGCTTCTGAGGGTTTTGCTGGTATTTCCGACCGCTTTTGTGGTTGGCGTAGCGACGCGATCGAGTATACCCCATCTGCAAGAACTTGCGGGCCATGTCGGCTCCTACAAAATCTTCGCGATCGAGATACTCTAAAAACAAGGAGTAAATTTTGCTGCTGGACTCTCTGGCAATTTCAGGAGTCTTAAATCTCCAGAAAGGCAGAATTTCTCCTTTGTACGGTTCCACTAACAGCACTCCCTGTTCTCCTTTCCCTACACAATAAAGTTCCGGGTGCTGTCGAAAGTCGATGTTCTTAAAATCCAAAGAATAGTCGAACTGCTTCATCGGGCATTTTCTGTTCTATCTGGAACTATAGAAGCCCGGGGTTTACCTTCGTCTGGTTGGGTATAAACCCAGGCCCAAGCAATCAAGACGGCTTGAAAAGGCAGCCTGAACCAATACAGTAATTGGTTGTGGGGAATCCCTTCTATGGGAATGTTGTTGACGGCTTGATTGATATTAGCTGGAAACACGGCAATAAACAAGGCAATTAACCCCCACGCCGCCGCCCTGCTGACAGGAGGAACTAACAGCCCAATTCCGCCCAAAATCTCGAAAAAACCGCTGATATAAACCAATGCTTCCGGGTAAGGAAGCTGGGGCGGCACAATTCTGATAAAAGGTGCGGGTACTGCAAAGTGCAGCACGCCTACAATACTGATAGCTACTGCGAGAATAACTCGCCAAATTTCTTTTTGACTTTTCATGGCAATGGGTAATTAATAATTGTTAAATTGCTACGATAATGCTTGCACAAAATCGCTATCTGCGATCGAGATGACAAGCAAACTGAACCCCAAAAATTCCAGCTTTCCGGGTTTGTCTGCTTTTGCTGGTGGCTGTAACGATTTTATTTCGTAGAAAAACCAGGTTTCTGGCTAACTCCCAGACAAGTTTTCACAGCCCCAAACTTGAGGAAGCGAGAACTGGAATCCCACGCCTGCGCGTTGACTGCCAAAAACAGATAGCGCGCATTTTGATAACAAGATTTTAATGTCTAGTACCCTGTTGCTGTCTCTATCTTCGGGTAGTAAAACATGATTTTTGTTCCGGCTAGGGCGTCGTCAGCAGCCAAAGCAGTGGGGGATTTTGTCGATCGACAAATGCACCATCGCTTAACATTAGATAAATCATCGCCGCAATTGAGGAGTGCGATTGCTGCTAAATTTGACCCCCTCGCATCCAGGATACCCGCCACGTGATGAATCCGTCCAGAAATAAAAAACCTGTATCCGATAAAGGAGCCCCCGAATTTATCTCGCGCAAGTCAATGCTTCAATTCTAAAATCTAAAATCTAAAATCTAAAATCTAAAATCGATTGACCTAGCCTTCCAGACGCTTCCCTACCCTACCCTACGGGAACCCCTACGGGGAACGGGAACCCTGGCGGGAAGATAGCTTTGCTAGGGCGTACCTTGATTAGACTAATTAAGGCGAGTAATTTGTCAATAACTTTTAGAATTATTTAATATTTGCGCTTTGAGAATTATTGCCAGAGGGAATTCGGGAACGCTCTGTAATTAAAATTACTATCTCAAGTTTGAATTTTGTCAACTTCCCACAGATGCTAGAATGAATCAAATTATCTAATTTGCTAAAAAGTCGATCGTCGTAGCAACTTCCAAAGCATCCTGCTGGAATTCAAAATAGTCACTCCTAGGCAGGAACTTTTTAGCCACCACATTATTCAAAAAGATTGAGCCTCCAAGCGCTGTGTCATTTTTATCTACACGTAAGCAATCACCGACGACCATGAACACCTCACTAAACACCTCTAAATTTGGCATAAACCGGATGCTGCGACAATCGCTGTTTGCAGGCATCATTTCTGCAGCAGCTTTAGCTAGCGGATGGGCGCCCGGTTTGTATGGACAATCCCCAAACTTCGTTTTCGGATCAGCAGCCCAAGCTCAAGAAATTAGCAGCGAAGAAATTACTAGCTACGCTCGTGCTGTGTTGGCAATAGAACCCAGACGGGTGGAAGCTTATAACGAAATTAAAGGAATGGCTGGGGGCTCGGTTCCCAGAGTAGTGTGCAACGAAACTCAGCAAATTAATAGGTTGTCTGGAGGTGTTCGCGGCATCGCGGTGAATTACTGCCAACAAGCTAAAAAAGTTATCGAAACCAATGGTTTGACAGTTAGTCGCTTCAACCAGCTTACTTTGCTCCAGCAAGCGAATCCGGCAGTCAAACAGCGAATTCAAGCCGAACTGCTGCGACTGCAACAAGCGGGCAATCAATAAGCTTGAGGGTTTGAGTCTTTCTTCCTCTCCCGTTCTATTAGACTTCTCCATAAAAGCTTGTTAAGGGCAGGCAGGATGCCTAAGCGCTACCTCCCCCCAACAATATATTGGAGATTTAAATTGTTCGAGTTACTAGACGATATGCAAAATTTTTTGAAAAAAGGGCGATCGTCTGTGATAAAATGCTTGACAAGATGACAAAAATGTGGTATGAAGACAAGAACGGGAGCGGTTCAGAGAGATGAATATTTTTCAACTGGCTGTAAATCGCAATGAGATATAGCGATCGCCAAGACGATTAAAACGTTTTTAATTCCTGAAACATGAGCTGAAAATGGCAATTTCGGTCTTCCTTATTCCTTCGGCTATAAAAAAGATATTCCTCAAAAACTCGATGTAAAGTGAAGGGTTCTGAGGAATAGAATAGAAAAATGCTAACATTCACAAAACATTTACCAGCAAATCCCGATGCTGTTGTCAGCTTTACTTTACCAATGACAGCGGACGATCGCACTCGCAGCCGCCACCGATTCGAGACAGAAACGGGGGAAAGGCTGCACCTGAGTTTGCCCAGAGGTACAGTATTGCGCGATCGAGATTTATTGCAGTCGGAAGACGGTAGCTGTTTGGTACTGGTAAGTGCAAAACCCGAACTCGTGCTGACAGCGCGGGCCTCAAGCCCGCTGCTACTGATGCGGGCGGCTTATCATTTAGGAAACCGCCACGTAGCTTTAGAAATTGCCGATAATTATTTAAGACTTTCCCCCGACTCTGTGTTGCAGGGAATGCTGGAAAAAATGGGTTTGGAAGTAACAGAGGAAATTGTGCCGTTTCAGCCGGAAATGGGCGCTTACGGGCACAGCCATTAGATTTTAGATTTTAGATTTTAGATTTTAGATTTACTCCCACCGATAAATCCGAGGGCTTATGACTAAATTGCTTTCGGCTATTGAAGAAGCAAGAAGTCAACCGTCAACAGTCATTCGATTTTAGATTTTAGATTTTAGATTTTAGATTTTGGATTGACCCCACGGATAAATTCGGGGGCTTGAGGATTTTCGATTTTCGATTTTCGATTGATTCCCCGGATAAATCCGGGGGCTTGTACCATCAACAAATTCTTGGTCAACAGTCAACAGTGAACAATCAACTTTTATCTTTGTTGCAGCTAGCTTTTGCACCTGTGGGAGCTTATAGTTATTCTGAGGGAATCGAAAGTCTGGTAGAAACCGGTGCGATCGACAGCGAGATTACTTTGAGGAATTGGTTAGAAAATTCGCTGCAATTCGGGGCTGTGCGAGTAGAAGCCGCTGTGGTGGTAAGGGCTTTGAGGGCGGCACAGATGGGGGATTTGACGGCTTTGAATTACTGGAATGCTTGGGCGACGGCTGCTAAGGAAACAGAAGAGTTGCGCTTGCAAAGTTGGCAAATGGGGCGGACTTTGGTGAGGTTGCTGCTGGATTTGCGTGAAGCGAAGCTATCCCGCAGGGAATCGCCCGTTGCTTCTGGGTTAACAACAAGTGTAAAAGATTTGGTGGAATTTGGCGGCAATCCGTGCAATTTTGCGATCGGCTTTGGCATTGCCGCGGCAACCTGGCAGATTGAAGAGGAAGCCGCCGTGTTAGGATATTTGTACAGTTGGGCTGCTAATTTGGCGAGTGCGGGCGTGAAACTGATTCCCCTCGGTCAAACAGCCGGTCAACAGTTACTGTTAGATTTGCAGTCTCAAATTAGCTGTACGGCGCAAGAAGTTTTACAATTAGAAGATGATGAGCTTGGCAGTTGCAGTTGGGGATTAGGACTCGCTAGCATGGCGCACGAAACTCAGTACACTCGGTTGTTTAGGAGTTGAAAATCAGACAATCCAAAATCTAATTAGTAAGGTGCGTCAGAACCCCAAAGCCTCGATAATCGTTCCATAACTCCGTCTGACGCACCCTACAACTACAACTCGGTTATTTCGCAGTTAAAAATCAGACAATCTAAAATCTAAAATCTAAAATCTAAAATCGCTATGGGTGCTTTTCGTGTAGGAATTGCTGGGCCAGTTGGTTCGGGGAAAACTGCTTTACTGGATGCTTTGTGCAAGTCGCTGCGGCAGCAGTACCAGATTGCGGTTGTTACTAATGATATCTATACTCAGGAAGATGCCCAGTTTTTGGTTCGGAGTCAAGCTTTAGAGAGCGATCGAATTTTGGGCGTAGAAACGGGAGGCTGTCCCCACACAGCCATCCGCGAAGATGCTTCCATTAACTTAGTAGCGATAGAAGAGTTAGAACACAAATTCACTGATTTAGATTTAGTGTTTGTCGAAAGCGGCGGCGATAACTTGGCGGCAACTTTTAGCCCGGAGTTAGTAGATTTAACAATTTACGTGATCGATGTCGCTGCGGGCGATAAAATTCCGCGCAAAGGCGGGCCTGGAATTACTAAATCAGATTTGTTAGTAATTAATAAAATAGACCTCGCACCTTATGTAGGAGCAGATTTAGGCGTGATGGAACGGGACGCGAAAAAAATGCGGGGGGAGAAACCTTTTGTTTTTACTAACTTGAAGACAAAGGAAGGATTAGAATCGGTAGTTAATTTTGTTAAATTGAATATGGCATAGATTGAGAAAATATAGTATAATGTAAATAAAGTGACACGGCTCGCAATTCCCCGTGAAAACGTCTCCAGACAAATATAGTCTGCTTGAGTCGCGGGAGTGTCAAAAAAATCTCGTTCTAGTTTTGCCGTTTAATGACTACCAAGTAAGTTATGCTGAGTTGTTATGATGCAGCCGAATACTTTTTGGCTCAGGCAAGTGAAGATGCTGGCGATCTGATATCTAATCTCAAGCTTCAGAAATTGGTTTACTATGCTCAAGGCTTTCATTTAGCTTTGTACGATGAACCGCTATTTCTTGAAGCCATAGAAGCATGGACTCACGGGCCCGTTGTTCCTGATTTGTACCGTCACTATAAAAAGTATGGTACTGGTGCAATTCCACGTCCTGAATATATAGACTTTTCGATTTACGAAGAAAAAACTAAGAGCCTGCTTGATGAAGTTTACTCTGTGTTTGGGCAGTTTGCTGCATGGAAGTTAAGGAACATGACACACGAAGAATATCCCTGGAAACTTGCTGCTCAAAATAGCGGAAAAATTACTCATCAATCCCTGAAAAAATACTTCAAGACTCAACTCAATTGTGAAGAAGCATCTTAAGGCAAATCAACGCCAAGAAAAAGGGAAAAGGATTTCACCTAGAGAAATTGTTGATTTACCGCCAGAGCAGGAGTCACCTCTATTTTCTTTGCGATACATGAATAAAGATTACTCTCTTTCTCAATGCACAAAAGATGAAAAGGCTGCTTTTGCAGATACGCTCTACAAATTAAATCAGCTTACCTGGAGTGAGATTAATGCTTGTCCCCGTCACGGATTGGGCTACGAGAAGATAGCCCGAAGTTCCATTAGAGCACCTATTCCCAGCCATCTTAAGGATGATGTAAATTTTATTGCTTTTCGGTTTTGCGGGAAGGCTCCAATGGTTGGTTATCGGGATGGGGCTGTGTTTTATGTTATTTGGTTGGACAGGGGTTTTACGCTTTACCCTCATTAAAAAGAACTCGTTAAATTAGTGGCGGTGTCCAATTTTCGCTACCTCACCACCAATTCCCTCACCAAATTAGCCAAACGTTCTGTACTGTC
This sequence comes from Microcoleus sp. SVA1B4, assembly GCF_036700545.1. Taxonomy (NCBI): domain Bacteria; kingdom Bacillati; phylum Cyanobacteriota; class Cyanophyceae; order Oscillatoriales; family Microcoleaceae; genus Microcoleus; species Microcoleus sp. SVA1B4. Next base: position 12,923 of record NZ_JAUBPB010000082.1, on the reverse strand, counting down.
TGTCACCGCTAATTGAGCAGCAGCTTGAGACATTTTTTCCAAATATTCGGAATCTCTTAACAAATACAACACTTTGCTTTGCAACACATCTGCTGTCAGTTCGCTTTGACGGAATACCACGGCGGCGCCGACTTTAGCAAATACTTCCGCATTAAATCTTTGGTGATCGTCAGCCGCGTGAGGAAAAGGAATTAAAATAGAAGGTACTCCCGTCACTGCTAATTCTGTCAGAGCACTCGCGCCCGATCGACTAATTGCTAAATTTGCTCGCTGCAACAAGCTCGCCACATTGTCGTAAAATGGCATTGACAAATATTGCTCGTGTTTCAAACTCTCGGCATCCGGGTCATTATTTCCGGTGAGGTGAACTACCCAAGCACCTGCCTCAAACCACGCCGGAGCACACTCGCGCACTAACTTATTGACTGCGACAGCACCTTGAGAGCCGCCCATGACTAAAATTACAGGTACGTTGTCAGGAATTGGCAAATTTAGAGGTTGGCGGGCGAGGAATTGCGATCGCACCGGCGTACCAGCAACCACCGTTTTGGCGCGGGGTAAATGCTGGGCTGCTGCTTCAAATCCGATCGCCACAGCAGTGCACAAAGGACTAAACCAGCGCGTCACCTTCCCCGGAATGGCATTAGATTCGTGGAGAATCACCGGCAAACCCAAAGAGCGAGCCGCTAGAATTGCCGGTGCTGCGATGTAACCGCCAGTAGTAAACACTCCCTGAAAATTTCCCGCTTTGAGCAACTTCCGCACCTGAAGGATCGAGCCGGCGAGTCCGCCCAAAATTCGCACTGTACCTAGTCCAAATCCCTGCTGAAAGCCTTCAACGGCGATCGTGTGGAGGGGGTAAAGGGATGAAACTAACTCGGTTTCCATGCGGTCTGGGACTCCTAGCCATTCGATCTGACAGTCGTTCAACTGACTAGCGGTGGCGATCGCGGGAAATAAATGTCCACCAGTGCCGCTAGCTGCAACCAACAACCGGAGGGGGGCTTTTGTCAAGGTTTTTGTTTCTTTTACAAGTACAAGTTCCACAGGTCAATCAATTTTATATTGGAGGTTTTAGATTATTATGCTTATTATTCCGGCAGTTTCAGCCAATTTTCAATCAGCAATCTAAAATTAGATTGTGCCGTGTCCGTCCTTCCGTTGTCAGTGTTCGTTGCAGGCGAACAGTTGCCCGCGCCACTACTCCTGACAAATAACCAAATTATCACCTAATGCGTAATTTTTTGAATTTAGTGCCAAGTGCATCTGAGTATTTTTCCAGCCGTCGGGACAAAAAAGCCGATCCTCTTCGAGGGCTGCGCCAACGGGCGATCGTTTTTGGCTTTAACTGCGGGCAGTCGATCGCTCAAATGTTGTTATGTTTAACAGTGGTAAGTGCTGGCGTGCTGCATCCTACGGCGGTAAGAGCGATCGGTGCGATCGGGGCGACTCCCCAAACGATCGCCCAAACCCCTGCAAATGCGCCTGCCCCACTCACAAAACTGCTAACAGAAATTGACGCAGCAGCCAACCGACGCGATGTCAAAGCAGTCATGGCATTTTACAGCCCGAATTTCACTCATTCTGACGGCTTAAACAGCCGCAGCATGGAAAAAGCCCTCACCCAACTCTGGGATCGATATCCGAGTTTAAATTATCGCACCGAGATCAAATCTTGGAAAACCGAAGGTAGCGCGATTATTGCAGAAACCATAACTACAATTGCCGGCACTCAAAAAAAGGATGGCAGAGAATTAACTCTCAAAGCTACCATCCGTTCCCAGCAGCGCTTTGAAGGTGAAAAAATAGTTAGTCAAGAGATTTTAGCAGAACAAACTCAGCTTAGTTCTGGAAATAATCCTCCCACAATTGAAGTAAATTTGCCGGAGCAAGTTAAGGTAGGCGAAGATTACTATTTTGATGCCATTGTACGAGAGCCGATCGGCGATGATATTTTAATAGGGACTGTTTTGGAGGAACCCATTACCGAAAAAACCTTTTTCAATCCCTCAGAAGTCGAGCTGGAGTTGCTAAATGCCGGGGGAATTTTTAAAGTAGGCAAAGCTCCTGCTACGCCCGAAAATCGGTGGGTTTCAGCAGTTTTGATGCGACAAGGTGGAATTGCAACAGTTAGTGTGCGATTGCGGGTTGTCAAGTAATAAAATAGGTGTTATGGGTTATACCATTTTAGATTTTAGATTTTAGATTTTAGATTTTAGATGGGGAATAACTTATGAATTAAATGTTGGGAGCGCTGGTCTACAGTTGCATTTTTTAGGGGATGGTATTATTTGGGTAATTTTAGGAGTGGCGAGTTCCAGAAAAGCTTGAAAAGAAATGACTGAAGTCCCTAAACTCGTCACTACAAGAATTATGTTGAATTGACAGTATGAAATATCCAAACCCTGATCTCATTAGTCATTCCCAATTCCCAAATCTAAAATCTAAAATCTAAAATCGTATGATTTCTATCCAAAATCAAATTGTTTTCATTACAGGCGCGAGTAGCGGTATCGGAGCAGCCTGTGCCAAGATATTCGCCAAAGGTGGAGCCAAACTAATTTTAGCAGCCCGCCGCCTTGAAAAGCTCGATCGACTGGCAAACGAACTTGTAGAAACAAAATCGATCGCGTCGGCGAACGAGATTTATTTGCTAGAATTGGACGTGCGATCTCGCCCGCAAGTGGAATCGGCGATAGCTGCGCTTCCCGATGCGTGGAAAAGCATCGATATTCTCATTAACAATGCGGGATTGAGCCGTGGTTTAGACAAACTGCATGAAGGCAACTTTCAAGATTGGGAAGAAATGATTGATACCAATGTTAAAGGCTTGCTTTACATGACTCGCTCGATCGTGCCGGGAATGGTAAGCCGCGGCCGCGGCCACGTAGTGAATATCGGCTCAATAGCAGGCCGCCAAGCTTATCCGAAAGGTAATGTTTATTGCGCTTCCAAAGCAGCAGTGAGAGCTATTTCTGAAGGGTTGAAACAAGACCTTTTGGGAACAGCAGTGCGGGTGACAGAAATAGAGCCTGGTTTGGTGGAAACAGAATTTAGCAATGTCCGGTTTCACGGCGATGCAGAAAAAGCAAAAAATGTCTATCAAGGATTGACACCGCTGACTGCGGACGATGTGGCCGATGTCGTGTATTTTTGCGCGACGCGATCGCCCCACGTCAATATTAGCGAAATCTTGCTAGTTCCGACAGACCAAGCTAGTGCAACTCTGGTTCACCGAAAAGAGTTTTGAGTTTTTAGTGGTAAGTGTCCGGATTGCGCTCGAATTCTCAGGAAGCTTAATTGGTAGATGCACCCTGATTAATTAACTCCCGACCAATTTTGGCCGGGTTTTTTTTGTCGATCGCCCGCCCTAGCCAGAAATTCTCCTAAATTCTGCCAAAGTGTCCTGAAAAGGTGCACATCGGGCGGGAGATTAAATTGGTAGATGCACCCTGATTAATTAACTCCCGACCAATTTTGGCCGGGTTTTTTTTGTCGATCGCCCGCCCTCGCCACACATTCTCCAAAATTCTGTCAAAGTGTCCTGAAAAGGTGCACATCGGGCGGGAGATTAGATTAGTAGATGCACCCTGATTAATTAACTCCCGACCAATTTTGGCCGGGTTTTTTTTTGCGGTATCGACGGTGATGCTGAATAAAGTTTGAGGTTGTCCGGATTGCGCTCGAATTCTCAGGAAGCTTAATTGGTAGATGCACCCTGATTAATTAACTCCCCGCCAATTTTGGTTTGGGGTTTTTTTTTGCGGTATCGACGGTGATGCTGAATAAAGTTTGAGGTTGTCCGGATTGCGCTGGAATTCTCAGGAAGCTTAATTGGTAGATGCACCCTGATTAATTAACTCCCCGCCAATTTTGGTTTGGGGTTTTTTTT
>NZ_JAUBPB010000082.1:8808-8931 GCF_036700545.1 Microcoleus sp. SVA1B4 | reverse complement strand
TGGCGATCGCACCCCAAACCACGAATTTCCCCAAATTTTCCCAAAATGTCCCGAACAGGTGCACCTCGAACCGGAGACTAAATTAGTAGATGCACCCTGATTAATTAACTCCCGACCAATTTT
>NZ_JAUBPB010000082.1:8326-8708 GCF_036700545.1 Microcoleus sp. SVA1B4 | reverse complement strand
CAAACTGTCCCGAACAGGTGCACCTCGAACCGGAGACTAAATTAGTAGATGCACCCTGATTAATTAACTCCCGACCAATTTTGGCCGGGTTTTTTTTGGGCGATCGCACCCCAAACCACAAATTTCCCCAAATTTTCCCAAACTGTCCCGAACAGGTGCACCTCGAACCGGAGACTAAATTAGTAGATGCACCCTGATTAATTAACTCCCGACCAATTTTGGCCGGGTTTTTTTTTGCCGATCGCAAGCTGAGCCACAAATTTCCGCAAAGTCTACCAAAGTGTCCTGAAAGAGGGGGTGTAAAGCCGGAGACTAAATTAGTAGATGCACCCTGATTAATTAACTCCCGACCAATTTTGGCCGGGTTTTTTTTTGCCGATCG
>NZ_JAUBPB010000082.1:0-8226 GCF_036700545.1 Microcoleus sp. SVA1B4 | reverse complement strand
CACGCCCTCGCCGCCAATGTTCGCAAATTCTGCCAAAGTGTCCTGAAAGAGGTGTTTTGAGGCCGGACATTAAATTAGTAGATGCACCCTGATTAATAAACCCCAGCCAATTTTGGCCGGGGTTTTTTTTAGCTCAAAAGCTGCATTAACCAATTAGGCTAAATCGCCTCAAAAGACTGCACCTCAAGAACCGGGCCGATCATAGCAAAAGTCATCACATCCTTGCGGACTTCACCTTTGACACTGACTTTCAAATCAGCTTTTTTCAACTCAGAAGGAGCATTCTTAAGTTCGTAAGTTTCCCCATCTTCGCCAACCAAAGCCCAAGTGCCCGGGCCTAATCCTTTGCGTTCAATTTTGCCTTTGACAGTAATACTCATGCCGATCGCACCTCTGTTTTAATTGCTAAACGCGCCAGTCCGAAACACAGAAAAGCATTGACAATCAAAAATGTTTGTGATACCAAACCTGTGCCCAATCCCCAGACTGCGGGAGACACAAAAGCATTCACCGCTAAACTGCTGGCAAAACCGATCGAAATTGCGATCGCGATCCACTTCCACTGTTGATGTCCCAACAGCAAAGCAATCAAAATCCCAGGAATCAAAACGCTAGCAAAAAAGGGATTCAGCATACTGCTGCCATTAATTGCACCGCCGAGTTCGGGAATAGAACTGCCCATCACCCGCATCGGCCACTGTGGCAAGTCAAATACAAACAGATTTCGCAGCCCAAAGAACCCAGAACTGCCAGCAATCAAACCGCCGGAAAAGCCCCAAGTCCAGGCGAAGGGGAAATAATTCCGCATAAAGAAAGCCAGCAGGTAAGAACCGAGCACCATTGCAATTTTAGGCAACAGGGCGACTGCACCGCCGTCAATCCAAAAGCGGGGGTTGAGATACCCGTTATCGCGCAGCCAGCGGAAGAAATCGCGGAAGTTGATTTGTCCGCGCTGGGCTAGCTGAACTGCTGCGGCTGCGTCTAGGTGTCCTGAACCAAAATGGTTTAACGGATCTTCAGTGACATTTCGCGAGGACTGCAAGAGTACGCTGCGAATTTCGTTTGGTTCTGTGATGCCGGAGGCCTTGACAAGGGCTGCAACGGCGGCAACGTGGGGAGAAGCCATGCTAGTGCCTTGGTAGCCTTCAAAGACTTCGGCGCCGGTTTCCGGGTCGATCGTACTTTGCAGGATCTTGCCCATTTCAGAACCGCCGGGGGCTGCAATGTCAACCCCTGCGCCGAAATTGGAGTAAGAGGCTTTTTCGTCGTCGGGGCCGAGGGCGGAAACGCCGATGACGTGGGGATAGCGGGCGGGATAGGAAGCGGAACTGTCGCCGGAGTTGCCGGCCGCTGCGATGATGACAACGCCTTTAGAGTGGGCGTAGTCGATCGCCTCGGACATTAACTGACTTTCACCGCCGCCGCCGAGACTCATGTTGATAACATCGGCGCCGTTGTCAGCAGCAAATTTAATTGCTTCGGCAATGTCGGAAACCGTACCGCCGCCACTGCCGCTTAAGACTTTCAGTGGCATTAAAGCTGCTTCGTAGGCGATGCCCGCAACGCCGTAATTGTTGTTAGTTGATTGGGCGACAGTACCGGCGACGTGAGTACCGTGGCCGTTGTCATCGTAGGCTTCGGCGCGATCGTTTACAAAGTCGTAGCCCGGTACAAATTTGGTTTCTTTTAAGTCAGCGACTGGAGTAATACCCGTGTCAATTATCGCTACTGTTGTGCCGCTGCCTTTGGTTTCGTTCCAGGCAGATTCTACGTTGATGCTGCGGAGATTCCACTGCTTCGTATACATGGGGTCGTTGGGAATCTCGAAAGCGCTGTAGACGTAGTTCGGTTCAATGTATTCGGTATCTTTAGCCAAATTTGATTTTCTCAGGGCGTTTAGCAAAGTGCGATCGCCCTTAACTACATATACATTGTCGGCCGCTGAGAATTCGCTGTTGAGTTGCGGTGCGACTTGGTACTGTTGGGCGATCGCATTTACTTCTTTCGCAATCTCAGCAGCACCCAAATCTTCGCGGAAATCCAGCACAATCGAGTCGTAAGTGCCTTGAGTAGCAAGTCCTGGGAAATTAGAAATCGCCCAGCCGAGCCCGATTAAAAATAAGCACAGAAGGAAAAACTTTTTCATTGCCGATCGTCCGTTTAGGGAAGGCGTGTTCACCACAATAACCCAATTTTCACTGCCCGCGCCAGTTTTCCTTGCTGTGGCTTGTGGATATCTCGCACGCGGGCGTTTGGTATTTTTCGGCTGTGGCTGTTGCTCGATCAAAAATTGCTCTAATTTCTAGTTTAAATTGCAGAGCAAGTTTTAGGAGTTCAATTAATTGTATCATTAGAGAAGATGAGAAACAGAACAAGCGAGTATTTTCAACAAGGGTATTGCATGGAAAGAGGTTTAATGTGGCTGCCCCTGCTGGCAATCTTTATCGGGCTGGCTTGGGCAGGGTGGAACGAGTATCAAAAGCTGGAAGCGTATCGCGTCTGGGCAGAACAATTCGCTAAAGCTAAGTACGATATTTATGCTGTACTCGGTCAGCAAGAAGACTGTTTAACTTGGGGAAAACCTACTCGCAGCGGGCCTGTAAATTTGCAAACTTTTTCTTTAAAAGACGTGCAGTCGCTGCGGTTGTTAGTCAACTCTCAGGCAGTTGATTTAGAGTCGCCGCCGAATTCGGGAAGTCCAATCGCCCTCGAATTTTTGTTGAAAGATGCTGCTGCGGTGCAGGTTCCTTTTACAGAAATTCCTCTAGCGACTAAATGGGGAAAACACTTACAGCAAGAATTGCAGCGCTTTAGGTAAAAACACTCTCCGGCGGGGCAGTGTATGGGGAGCATCTCAATGAAAGCAACCAAGCCCAAAATTGGAGTTTGGAGGCAGGAGTTTGGAGGCAGGAGGCAGAAGGAAACAGGAAGAAGGAAGGAGCCAGAAGAAGTATTTTTCCAAATATAAGATGCTCCCAGCGTATTAGATATGAACTCGGCTACTTGAAGTTACAAAAGTCTGTAAAACTGGTAGTAGAAATAGAACTTACGCACCAAATCCTTTGAACTGCCATCTATAGGGGTAAAGTACCCACGGATCACCCGGAGGACATGAGTTATTGCAGTAAGTAATAGGAGTAGTGTTCCCGTGCTTAGCCCGCTCGTGTTCCGTGCGTACCTTACAGTTCAAGTTATTGACCGTAAGCATCCAGGATACAAGCCCCCGGATTCATCCGTCCAGAAATAAAAAACCTGTATCCGATGAAACTTGCCCCCCGAATTTATCTGTGGGGTCAATGCTTTAATCTAAAATCTAAAATCTAAAATCTAAAATCGATTGACCCGCGCGTCCTAAAACAGCTCAATTGCCAGCCCCCCAATCTGCGGAATGCAAACACAAGAATTTTTACAGCGCTATCAACAGGGAGAGCGCAACTTTGGTCACATTGACCTCAGCGGCGCTAGTTTAAGCGGTGTTAACCTGCGAGAAATAGACCTCACTGGTGCTAACTTGACCGGTGCTAATTTGAGCTGGTCTTTTTTGAGCAATGCCAAGTTGATAGGGGCTTGTTTGCGCCGCGCGGATCTCCGCAGTGCGGGGCTGGCTGGGGCGAATCTGAGCGGGGCAAATTTGAGCGGGGCAAATCTTGCTAAAGCGGATTTGCGCCTTGCTTGTTTGGCAGCAGCAGAACTCAATTGGGCCGCGTTCCCGGAAGCGGATTTGGGCGGTGCTAATCTTCAAGGAGTTAAATCTGACCAAATTAATTTTGCCGGGGCTAAACTCGACGGCGCGAAGTTGATGGCGGCGGAATTGATGGAGGCGAATTTCAACCGCGCCAGTCTTGTTGGTGCTAATTTAACGGGTGCTAATTTGCGGGAAGCGCATTTGGTGGAAGCAAATTTGCGATCGGCAATTTTAATCGGCGTAAATTTGATTGAATCTGACTTAAATGGCGCTCAAATGCGATCGGCAAATCTGACGGGCGCTGACTTGCACCGAGCTGTGCTGGCGGGGGCGGATTTGACTGAGGCGGTGCTGGATAACGCTGATTTGAGTCGAGCTAATCTGGCGGGTTCTTATTTATTGAAAGCGAGTTTTAAGAAGGCGCTTTTGCTGCGAGCTAACCTGCAAGGAGTGTATTTACTGCGAGCTGATTTGAGCGAAGCTAATTTGCGAAGTGCTGATTTGCGGAAAGCTGATTTGAGTGGCGCTTATTTGATGGATGCGATGTTGAGTGAGGCGGATTTAAGAGAAGCTTGTTTGATTGAGTGCCGTTTGATTCGGACGAATTTGGAGGGGGCGCAGCTTACGGGTTGCTGCATTCAAAATTGGCAAGTTCAAGATGTCGATCTGTCGAGAGTTGACTGCAGCTATGTTTTTACTGAGTTTGATTATACTGCCAAAGTTGCGGCCAATCGCTTTCCGGTCGATCGCGATTTTGAGTCGGGGGAATTGGGGCGGCAGCATCAAGAGGACAGTTCTATTGTCAAGGTGTGTTTTGATGAATCTCCTAATTGGGAGGCTTTGGTTTTTACGCTGCGTCGGGTGGAGTTGGAAAGCCACGAACTCAAATTTAACGTTCAATTTTTTGAGTCTGCGGGAGAACAAAATTTACTGCGGCTGAGTGCGAACCGTTTGGTGAACGGCAAGATTTTGGGCGATCGCATTTTGGAGCTTTATCCAGATATGTTGGAAAAGGTTTTAGCCAAGGACGCTGAGATTTTGAGTTTGCTTGGCTTGGTTATTCCTAGTAACAGTACAGAGTCGGTGGAGCCGGGCCAAAAGGAAGTATTGCTCAGAAGACAGGAAATCTACCAGCGAATGGTGCGCCAAATTTCGTTTATTTTGATGTCTCAGACGCCGGATAAATTCTCCGAAAGCGTGCAGCGGCTGTTGGATTATTTGAAGCAGCAAGGTATCCCGACAGAGCAGATTCAAAAGAAAGTCATCAGTCAGGCGATCGTGCAGCGCGCCAAGCAAGACCCAGTTTTTCGCGAACAGTTGCTCGCGTGGGAGAAAACGGCGTCCGATCGCGTTCGTGGTTCGATGATGGGGGAAGCGGTGCGGTTTGCGATCGCTCTTTTGATCAATTATTAACAGTTAATTGTGAACACTTAAAGCCGGAGAGCGACTAATACCCGCACTTGCTCGTCGGTGTCGGAAACTGCAAGCGATCGTGCATTATTGCCAACCAAGACCCGATGTTTCGGGAACAGTTGCTTGCGTGCGAGAAAACGCCGTCCGAGCGGGTTCGCTGTTCGCTAATGGAGGAAGCGGTGCGGTATGCGATCGCCCTTTTGTGGGAATAAATTGACATAGAATTGAAAAGCCAGTATCACAGTGTATACTTTTGATTTTTGAGGTAAAAGTTTATGAAGATTAGTTATGATTCCGAAATAGATGTTCTCTAGATTAAATATATCTTTTACCGTAGCTTAAATGTAGCTTTTGCATGATCACCAATATCTCGATACCGTTCGCTGCAATATGGTTGTTAGGCTGCCTACTTTACTGTTTTGGCTGTCATTAATCCCCAAAACCAATTTATTTTATAGCGATCTATATACACATCATTGTACCCCGCATCTTCTAGGATTTGCCTGCACTCTTGTTCGCCATAAGTCTTGAAGTGGGCGCGATCGAATCGACGCAGAAATATATCGCAAATACGGCACGTCCAATAGTCGTCACACCAATCTGTAATGACCAACTCCCCACCTGAACGAAGAACTCGGCGCATTTCTTGAAGCGCAGTCATAGGCTGATGAATGTAGTGAAACATATTGCATGAAATCACGACATCAAACTGTTCATCCTCGAAAGGGAGCTTTTGGGCCCATCCCTCAGACAATTCAATGGTTGCCGGAAGTCTCTGTCGAGCAACTTGCAACATCTCTGGCACTGGATCGACACCAAACAATCGAGATTGTGGGTAAGTCAATGCAAGCTGCTGAAGAAGTATACCTGTACCGCAACCGACATCTAGCACCCGATCTGTCGGTTGTAGTTTAACTCGGTTGAGTGTTTCTTGGGTCGTCGCTTGAATGTAGAACGACCATTTGACATCATAATCAGAAGCTAAACGCGAGTATTCTTGAACAACTGGATGGTTCTTGTGCAGATGGTTATCAGACATAGCATTGAGTTATTTGACCACTATTAGCTGTTGGGTTCAAATGACTGACTATATCATCCTTTATTCTCATTGCAATTAATTTTAACTTCTATGTCTAATAAATTAGTTTTGTTTACCAATTTTGGCTCCTGAGCCGGCGACCCGCTAAGGCCCGCACTTGCTCGTCGGCGTCGGAAACTGCGAGCGATCGCAACATTGGCACAACTCCCGAATTTTCGGGAACAGTTGCTCACGTGGGAGAAAACAGCTTCGGATTGCGATCGGTGTTCGGTAATGGGGGAAGCGGTGCGGTTTGGGATGCCCTGTTGTGGGAATGAATACACACAAAATCTTACCCCCATTAAAAATCCTCCAACCGGATCTCGATTTAACGGTGCGGTTAATTAGGATATAGTTCAGTTTCCTCCTTCAAAAGCTTACACAACTCATCCAAATCTTTCTTACTGTGTTCAATCAGTTTTTCACCTCGGCTCTCTAGGTACTCAATATTAGTGGGACTTGCGTTGTCGATTTGATCGTGACCATTATCGCTACTCAATTGAAGTTGAAAACGATAGTAGTTTCGGTTATTTTCTTGATCTCTTTTAGTCACCATTAGCTGAGCAAGTTCATAGGCAACCGATTCACTTTGACCATCTAGAACAACGTTAAGTAAGGGAATAGCCCATTTTATTTGACCCCAATTTTTGGCTTCTTTATACTTATATTTCTTAGTTAGTGAACCCGTACCCAAAGAAACAACAAGGGTCTCAGTACGTTGTAGTTCTTCACCCGTCTTTTTCTTGTAAGAAATCATCGCCTCCATCATTGCAAGTGAGGAAGGATTATTTGCAAAAATTCCGCCGTCTACCAAAGCGTAATATCCTTCATCGGTATGATGTCCCGTTTCGAGTTGGTAGGGTGGAAAGAATGTCGGTGCAGCAGAAGTTGCCATTGCTGCTTCCCACATTTTGAATCCCGTACATACTTTCCGGCTATCAAAACTCTTGATTTCCTCTGCGTCCCGATTGCTTGTAAAAAAAATTGGTGCTCTGAGTTCGATATCATAGCTGGGGATGAAAATTTCTCGTAATGCCTCTTCAACCTTAGCTTCACCTAAAAGATCCTTTAAAACTTGTTGCCTACCTTTTGGGTTGTGCTTGGGTTGTAACAAATCATCAATATCCCCTATAATATACTCATTAAAAATCTTTTGTCCATATTTGCGATAGAAATTTACAAGTTCGGCAGCGGTATACTCTGGCTCACGATTGATGCTAGAGTCTGAGTTCTTTCTAGTTAAACCCAGTGCTAAAATTCCTCCTGTTGAAGTGCCTGCAATAAAATCAAACATTGTTGCTATGCGTTTTCCTGTGCGCTCTTCAATGTAGTTGAGAACGATCGCAGGAATAATACCTCGGATACCGCCACCATCAATTGAGAGAATTCTTCTCTTGAATTTAGTAGCCATCACATTTACTCCTTTAGATATTGCTTAAGTTGTCAAGATAAATGAAACAAACTCAGGATCGCGAATTAAATAACTTACAATTTTAATTGTTATTGTGGGATGGGCGTCCCGCCCGTCCAAAAAGGATGGGCGTCCCGCCCATCCCACTTTCAAGAGTGGAAGTTATTTAATTCTCATTCCTCATACAGCATCAAAATACCAATAACCAACGTCATCTTATGGTTTGCGGTTGCCTCGAAATAAGAAAATCGAGTCAACAGTTAACACTCAAACATTGAGTTTTTGGCTCCAGACTAAACAGTCAACAGTCAACAATTCCGGAGGAGTGCAACCGGAATTGATATGAATCCAATCAGTTATTAGTGCGGTAACTTGCTGAGGGCGTGCCAAGTTCTATAGCCGACAATTCCATCTTGCGGTAAAGCCTTGCTCAGTTGCAATTGTCGCACGGCTACATCGGTCATCGGCCCGAAGAATCCGTCAATGAATCCGAAGTAGTATCCATTGATTTTCAAGACATTCTGAACAATTTTAACAGCATTACCAGAACTGCCTTTCATGACAGGGTAAACGCATCTAAATTAATTTGACAAACACCTAAATTTGTGCATTACTAAATAACTAAAAAAAACTTTTAAA